>JALZEO010000277.1 GCA_030862025.1 Actinomycetota bacterium
ATCTCGTGCCCGTTCTGCCTATCGCAGTGGGTGGCCACAGGATTCGTCTTCGGTCTTGCGCTGTCACCGCCCGCCACGCGTCTGGTTGCCTCGATCTTCGTCACGTCTGCGACCTCCGACGTGCTGCAGTTCGCGTACGCCCGAGTCCAGCAGATCGCCTGAATCTGGACCGCGTCCTCAAGAGGCCGAGACACGTGCTCCCGGTGGCGTAAATCAGGCGGTCTGCCACGTCGGCCTGGGAGGGCACTCGCACAGCCGGGGCCCTCCCTGCGGCTAGCCTCCACCCCTCCTGGGTGTTCATGCGCGTCACGGTCGGGAAGGAGGCTGCCGTGCGGTTCACGCCACACACCGCCGATGACATCGCGCTCATGCTCACCAGGCTTGGCGTGTCCTCGATCGACGACCTGTTCGCTCACATCCCCGAGTCGATCCGGGCCGGCGTCGCCGACCTCCCCTCGGGATTGTCCGAGGAAGAAGTCGTGCGCCACATGGGTGCGCTGGCTGCGCGCAACAACAGCGACCTGATCTGTTTCGCGGGCGGGGGGGCCTACGACCATTATGTGCCGGCCATCGTTCCGGCGCTGCTCTCGAGAGGGGAGCTCTACACGAGTTACACCCCCTACCAGCCGGAGGTCAGCCAGGGGGCACTGCAGGCCCTGTTCGAGTACCAGACGATGGTGTGTGCCCTGACCGGTCTGGAGGTGGCGAACGCTTCGCTCTACGACGGGGCCTCTGCCACGGCCGAAGCCGTGAGCGTGGCGGTGGCGGCAACGGACCGGGGCGGATTCGTCGTTTCGGACGGCCTGGCACCGACGATCGTTGACGTCGTCCGCACCTACGCGCATCCGCGCAGACTGCGGATTCGGTACGCGGAGCTCGGCGGCGACGGCCGCACACTCGTCAGTAGTTTGGACGACGACTGCGCAGCACTCGTGATCGCCCAGCCCAACCACCTGGGAATCGTCGAGGATGTCCGAGCGCACGCAGAGGTGGCCCGCCGGGCCGGTGCCCGCCTCATCGTCGCCTTCGACGCGACCGCCGCGGGCCTACTGCCTCCACCGGGAGAGCAGGGCGCGGACCTGGTCGTCGGCGATGGACTGCAGTTGGGTAATGGTCTGCACTACGGCGGTCCCTCGTTTGGATTCCTCGCCTGCCGTCTCGGCGACGTCCGCCGCCTCCCGGGCCGACTCGTCGGCGAGACCGTGGACGTGCGCGGCAGACGCGGTTTCGTCCTCACCCTCCAGGCGCGAGAGCAGCACATCCGTCGCGAGCGGGCGACGAGCAACATCTGCACGAACCAGACGCTCAACGCCCTCGCCGGGCTCGTCTACCTCGTCTGGCTCGGACCACAGGGCCTGCGTGAGCTGGCGAACGCCTGCCTGCAGCGCGCTCACGAGCTCGCCCGTCGCCTCACGGCCATGGACGGAATCCAACCGGCCGTCCGAGGTCCTTTCTTCAAGGAGTTCGCATTGCGCGTCCCCGGCGATCCCGACGCCTTCGTCGCTGCGGTCGCCGACGAAGGCTTTCTCATCGGCCCGGTAGTACGCAGGGGACCCGCCAATGGAGCGATCCTGATCGCTGTGACCGAGCGACGCACGCAGGAGGAGGTTGAAGGCCTTGCGCAGGCGTTCGCCCGCGTGGTCAAGACTCTCCCACCCACCGGGCCTGCGGCCCCTGCCCGGGAGGTGCCGGCGTGACGCAGCTCATGGGTGATCGGACGGCTCCGGAACCGCTGGTGTTCGAGCGTTCTCGGCCCGGCCGGCGAGCCGGCACCCTTCCCCCGACAGACGGCGACACGCGTCCGCTCGAGGAGCTGCTCCCCGGCGTCGAACTCGCGGCAGCGCCCCCGGCACTGCCAGAGCTCAGCGAACGCGAGATCGTCGAGCACTACACGCGTCTGTCCCAGCGCAACCACGGCATCGATCTCGGCTTCTACCCCTTGGGGTCCTGCACGATGAAGTACAACCCCAAGGTGGCCGAGCGCGTGGCGGCCTTTCCCGGCTATGCCGGCCTCCATCCCGCCACGCCCGACAGCCACGCTCAAGGCACCCTGGCGGTCCTCCATGAAGTCGGGCGGTGGGTGTGCGAGCTGACGGGCATGCGCGCCGCCACTCTGCAGCCGGCGGCCGGCGCTCAGGGAGAGCTCGTCGGGCTGATGATCATGCGGGCCTACCACGAGGACCGGGGTGACCCGCGGCGGAAGGTCATCATCCCGGATTCAGCACACGGCACCAACCCGGCTTCGGTAACGCTCGCAGGATACGAGACCCTGACGGTGCCCTCGGATCCTGAAGGCTTGGTAGACGTGGAGGCGCTCGCGGCTCTGGTTGACGAGGACGTCGCAGGTCTCATGCTCACGAACCCGAACACGCTCGGTCTTTTCGAAACGAGCATCGAGCGCATCGCCGACGTGCTTCACGTCGCGGGGGGCTTGCTCTACTACGACGGCGCGAACTTCAACGCGATACTTGGACGTGTCCGACCGGGGGACATGGGTTTCGACATCGTCCACCTCAACGTCCACAAGACCTTTGCCACCCCGCACGGGGGCGGTGGGCCAGGTGGAGGCCCCGTGGCTGTGACCGGTCGGCTCGCGCCGTACCTGCCGGGCCCCGTCGTTGAGCAGGATGACGACGGGACCTTCACCTGGCGGCGACCGGAGAAGTCCATCGGTCGGGTGCACGGCTGGCATGGCAACGTCGGCATCATGGTGCGAGCGCTGGCCTACCTGCTGGCGAATGGCGAGCAGGGGTTGCGACAGGTTGCCGAGCTCGCGGTGTTGAATGCCAACTACCTCGCCGCCCAGGTTCGGGACGTCTACCCGCTCGCCTACACCGGCCCTCCGATGCACGAGTTCGTCGTGGTGCCTCCGGAAGACCTGCCCGGTGGCGTCAAGAACCTCGACCTTGCGAAGAGGCTCATCGATCTCGGTTTCCACCCGCCTACGGTGTCCTTTCCCCTCATCGTCCCGAACTGCTTCATGATCGAGCCCACCGAGACCGAGACGCCTGAAACCCTCGACGCCTTCGCCGACGCCATGCGCAGGGCCGCCGACGACGCGCAGCGGGACCCTCAGATGGTGCGTTCTGCACCGAGCACGACACCGACGGGCCGCCTCGACGAGGCGGGCGCGGCACGGCAGTTGCGGCCACGCTGGACGCCAGGCGCGCGCAGCGGTGCCACAGATGCGCGGGACCAAGGTGCGGGGCCACGTCGTAATGCGCCGGGTTGAGGCTCTGCCGTAGTGGAACGGTAGCCGTCCGGGCGAAGGTGGGTCCACGGGAGGCACCCCCGGGCCCCGAGCGGGACTATCGTGGCGACGGGCATGGGAGCCGGGACTTTCCGGCTGCCCGGCTCTCGCAGACCCCGCTCGGCTGTCACCCGACACCTGGTCGGCCGATTCGTCCCTTCTCTCCAAGGACACGTGATGAGCAGGTTTCTGTCGTGGAGCAGACTGCGCCTCCTGTCCGCGGGTGTGACCGCAGCACTCGTCCTCGTCGCGTGCGCTGACGCGAAGTCCTCGCCGCCGTCTTCTCAGGGCGGTGGTAGCGACACCCAGGAGCAGGCGGAGGAGTTCAACCGGGCCGACGTGGAATTCCTCCAAGGGCTCATCGCCCACGATATGCGCACCGCAGAAGCCGCGGCGCTCGCTGTCGATCGAAGCACCCGGCGAGAGCTCGCGGAGTTCGCAGGCCGCGTGGCCGCCGGGCGGCAACAGGAGGCGGCTCGTGCCCGCGGACTGCTGTCGGACGCCGGTCAGCTCGGCGGTGGCCAGGGGCAGCCAGCGTGGGCGGGGGCCCTGACCAACGACGAACTGCAAACGCTTCGGGCCCGCGGCGGAGCCGAATTCGAGCGCATGTTCGTCAACCTGCTGGCTCGTCATCAGTCTGCTGCGGTCACGGCGGCCGAGGATGCCCTCGAGCGCGGCAGCCATCCTCGCGTGGCGGGCGTGGCGACGGAGTTGATCACGGGGCAACAGACTGAGGTGGCCCAGTTGCACGCCTGGCAGCAGCAGTGGTGGCCTCCGCTTGGTGCGGTGACTCCCGTCGGCCTCGGCCCCGGCAACCGAGGACCAGAAGTCCTCGCGCTCGAGAAGCGGCTCGAGGCGTTGCATTACGACGTTGGGTCGGTCGATGGCGTGTTCGACGCCAACACGGGCTTCGCCGTCCTCGCCTTTCAGAAGATCGCGGGGCTGCCGCGCACGAAACGGGCGACACCCGATGTCCTGGCAAGCCTGGAGGGCGCCGTGGTTCCCGATGCGCTCGTGCCTGGCGGAGGGGCCACACGGGTGGAGATCGACCTTCGCCGACAGGTGCTGTTCCTCTACCAGGGGGACGCCCTGCACAGGATCCTTCCCATCTCGAGCGGAACGGGCAAGCGGTACTGTGAAAAGGGCAAATGCGGAGTCGCGAAAACCCCGGCCGGCGCCTACCGGGTGACGTGGCGGGATGACGGTTGGCGTGAGAGCGACCTAGGACGCCTTTACAACCCGGTGTATTTCATCGACCGGCTCGGTATCGCCGTTCACGGCCACCCCTCGGTACCGGCGACCCCGGCCTCCCACGGGTGTGTACGCATTCCCATGTCAGCAGCCGAATGGTTCCCCGACCTCGTCCCTCGGGCCACACCCGTGTACGTCTTGGACGGTGCTACCCCGGTGGGTCCATTGCCTGCGTAGCTCCCCACCTGCCCGGGCCTGCGGCCCTTCCCCGCGCCTAACGCTACGACGACTCCTCGTCCTCGAGGGGGTCCCACTCGCCCAGGCCCGGCTCGTCCGGAACTCCACACTCCGGACATTGGGTGCCCAAGAACTTCGTCCACTCGACGAGATCCTCAACCGGCGGGAAGGCATGCTCGCCGGTGACCTCGTACGCCTCGTGAACCGAGCCGTACCGGTCGGCCACGAACACGACCACCTGATGCGAGCTGACGCCGCATGCCCGTCGGGCCGCCGAGTCCTCGTCCTTGAGCACGGGAAAGCCGAGCCTCTCGGCGAGTTGACGTGCTGCGTCCCCTTCTTCCGGTGCGACGACGAGCGGACGCGCCCCCCACATTCCGATCTCGTCGCTGGCCTCATCGAGCTGTTCGAGGAACTCTCGGCACGCCGCACAGTCCTGATGGGGAAACACCACGATGGAGGCGCCGCTGGGTGCCCATCGCCATCGCACCTCTCGACCCGAGCTGACGTCCGGCAGCGCGATCGCCGGAAGTCGATCCCCGACCGCGAGCGGCGCTTCCCTCGTCGTCGTGCCGGCCATCGCACCTCTCCTGTCCGTTTGCCGCCATACAGTGCAGTGGCTCCCGAGACCTGTCCCCACACGAACCCGTCCGCGTTGCCACCGACGGCGGCCCGGCTCCCGTCCATGGCGAGAAAAAGTTCTGCTTCCGCATACAGCGCTTCAGTTTGCCGACCAGGAACGGCGTACGCTTCCCGGGTGCGGCGCGTGCAGTGGTGCACGTCCCGCGACCACGAAGAGGCCGAGCATGATGGGGGAGCAGCGCGGGGACGAGCCGATCAAGCTTGTCATCGTGGACGACAACGCCGGCATCCGGACGCTCTTGCGTTCCCTGGCCAAGCGCGAACGTCGCATGGCAGTTGTCGGCGAAGCGGAGAACGGCGTGGAAGCAGTCATGATCACACGACGCAAGCAGCCCGACGTCGTCATCCTCGACGTCATGATGCCTGTCATGGATGGGCTGGAAGCCATTCCGGGCATCATCGAGAGCTCGCCGCGGACGTGCATCGTGATGTACTCGGCCTACGCGGATCCCCGCGACGAGGCCTTCCGTCTCGGCGCCCACGGCTGGTGTACGAAGGGGTCGACCTGGGACGTCATGGCAGAGACCATCTACGACGTCGTGGCGGCTCGCGACGCTCGGGAGGGTTCCTAGTCGTGCGAGAATGTGGCAGCGAGGGCTATCTACCGGCGAGTTCGAGCCAACGCAACAGTGTCCGGACGCCCACCCCGGTGCCTTCCTGAGTCAGATGGTGTCGGGAGGTGGCCGCCCACGCCGAGCCGGCGATGTCGAGGTGGACCCAGGGACGATCCGCGACGAATTCCCGCAGGAACAGTGCGCCCATGGTCGCCCCGGCCCGGTCATCATGTTCGCCCTCCCCGAGGTTGTTCAGATCGGCCACCTCCGACTCGAGGTTCTCCATCAAGTCGTCCCACAGCGGTAGCAGCCACGTCGGTTCGCCGGCGGCTTCGGCGGCGCCCAGAACCTGTCGGGTGAGATCCTTGTCATTGCTGAACGCCCCGGTGGCCCGCGCCCCCACGGCCTCGCGCACCGACCCGGTCAATGTGGCGAGGTCGACAATCGCATCGGGCTCCTGTTCGGCCGCGTACGCGAGTGCGTCGGCGAGCACGAGCCGCCCCTCGGCGTCGGTGTCGAGCACCTCCACGGTGCGCCCGTTGCGCTGAGTGACGACGTCGCCCGGTCGCTGCGCTCGTTCGGAGAGCGCGTTCTCGGCGAGGGCGCAGATACCGAGTACCTCGACTCGGACGTCGAGGTCGGCGAGCGCAGAGCACGCCGCGATGACTGCCGCAGCTCCCGCCATGTCGCCCTTCATGCGAGCCATGGCACGGTTGTCTCGCTTCAGGTTCAGCCCCCCGGCGTCGAACACGATGCCCTTGCCAGCGATCGCAATGCGCGCGAGCGACTCCGCCGGGCGATAGCGGATCACAACCATACGGGGGGGACGGGCCGCGCCATGCCCGACCGCGAGGATGCCTCCGCAGCGCTCCACCGCCAGACGCGTCTCGTCCCAGACCTCGACGTCGCACGTTGAGCCGCAGTGTTCGACGGCGCTGCGGGACAGCTCTTCGGGGCCGAGGTCGGCCGCGGGAGTGTTGACGAGGTCTCGAGCCGCGGTCTGTGCCCGGGCATGGACTTCGGCGCGGCGCAGGGCGCTGCGAGCAGCACGCTCGAGACTCGAGGCCACAACCAGCTGAACCGTGCGCAGCTGTATTGATGCGGGGGCCGATCGGTAGCGACCGAAGCGGTAGGAGCCGAGGAGGGCGCCTTCTGCTGCGGCGCGGACGGCTCCTCCGGAGGGGTTGACGAGGGGCAGGGTCGTGGCGATCTCGCGCACTTCGCTCATGAACGCGTTCGTGAGCGAGCCAGCGGCCCGCCGGATGGCCTCGTGGCCGAGTTCGTCCATCCGCCCGAGCCCAATGAGGACGACGCGGCCACAAGGCAACCCTGGTGCGGCCAGGGATTGGATCTCTCCCAGCTTGCCGCGGAAGCTGGCGTCACGTGGCGCTTCCTGCAGCCCCAGAGCCCGCAACGCCGGCTCGGCACCGGGCGCCTCGATGCCTCCCTGAAACACCGGCACCGCGAGCGCGTCGACGGTGAGCCGGAGTGGGTCGGCTGTGGTGAGCTGCAGGTTCGGCAGCGACGACACCAGCAACGGCCTCCTCGAGTTCGGTCACATGAGCCTACTCGTGGGGTCCAGGTGTTCCGGCGCGGCGAGGCGAGCTCACCTCCCCGTCTGGGCTCGTGGGCTGCAAGGGCGTAACGTTGAAGACATGGTCATCCGCCCCCACGTGTCCGACGTGCTGCGCGAGCACGGCTATCGCCTCACCCGCCCTCGCCAGGTCGTCTGGGAAGTGCTGCGCGACGCTGGCGGCCACCTCACTGCTGAGGAGATCGCGGACCGGGTCGAGGAGGTCAGCCCAGGGGTGAACCTCGCCTCGGTCTACCGCTCACTCGCTCTGCTCGCCGGGCTCGACCTCGTTCGTGAGTCACGTCTGGGGGAGGGAGGGGCCGCCCGTTGGGAGCTCGCCCACCCCGACGAGCACTTCCATCTCGTCTGCGAACGCTGCGGGGAGGTCACGCACCACGCCGGCGACCTCGTCGAGCAGGTGCGCGATCACCTTGCCACCGGCCACGGCTTCGTCGCGCGCTCGGTCGATCTTGTCGTGAGCGGCCGCTGCGTCGAGTGTGCCCGCCCCAGCCCGGCGGACGCCTGAGGCCGTGCTTTGACCGCCGCCCGCCGTGACGGTCAGAGCCGCCAGTCGATGACGCGGACGATGTCGGAGAAGTCGTCGGTCCAGACGATCTCGTCTCCGGGTTCGACTGCGGGGGGCCGCCAGTCGGCCTTGCCGTTCAGGGGCGCGAGCGCGTCGCTCGCCTCGGTGAGCACCGCCCAGGTCGACGCTGACTTGCCGAGCGCAGGGTCCGAGCCGTCGTCACGGACGGCTGCGGTGAGTCCTTGTCGTTGGGCGATTCCGGCCACGACCGGTTCGAGGTCGAGGTGACGGTTGCTGATGTGGACCACGATGAGACCTCCCGGGGCCAGCTTCGAGCGGTACACCTCGAACGCCTCACTGGTGATCAGGTGCACGGGGATGGCATCGGAACTGAAGGCGTCGATGATGATCATGCCGTAACGGTCCTCGGCTGCCTCGGCCAGGGTCAGGCGCCCGTCGCCGAGCACGATCTCGACCTCGGCCGGGGTGTCGGACACGTAGCTGAACAGGCTCGGGTCCGTGGCGATGTCGACGATGGCCTCGTCGATCTCGTAGAAGACGAGCTTCTGCCCCTCCCGCCCATAGGCTGCCAACCCCCCGGTGCCCAGACCGATCAACCCCACCTCGTCCGCCAGCGGCTGAGCCCGGTAAGCCGCGAACACGTCACCAATG
>JALZEO010000308.1 GCA_030862025.1 Actinomycetota bacterium
ACGGCTCCTCTCGCGCCGCTCCTGCGGAGCGCCGCTCACGATGAGTTCCGTCGCCGTCTTAGGGGACCTAAGACGGCTCCTCTCGCGCCGCTCCTGCGGAGCGCCGCTCACGATGTGGCGCTCACGATGCGTCGCTCACTGCGCGCGGCCCCATGCTCCTGCCTGTGCAGTGGAGGTTGGCGTGGCTGGACGACGGCCGACGACATCCGCGAAGCGGATCACGTCCTGACGCAGGGTCACGAGGTCCTCTCGGACGAGGGCCTGCGGTCCGTCGCAAAGCGCGAGCTGGGGTCGGGGGTGAATGTCGACGATGATCCCGTCGGCTCCTACCGCGATGGCTGCCCTCGCGAGGGGCAGCACGAGTTCTCGCTTCCCCCCGGAATGCGACGGATCGACGATGACGGGGAGGTGAGTCAGCGACTGGGCCACGGGCACGGCCGAGACGTCGAGCGTGTTGCGGGTGGATGGCTCGAAGGTGCGGATACCTCGCTCGCACAAGGTGATCTGGAGGTTGCCGGTGTGAGCTATGTACTCGGCCGCCATGATCCACTCGTCGATGGTTGCGGTCATTCCGCGCTTCAACAGCACCGGCTTGCCGGCGAGGCCAACCTCCTTGAGCAGCTGGAAGTTCTGCATGTTGCGGGTCCCAATTTGAAGCATGTCGGCCTTGCTGGCTACGACCTCGACGTCGCCCGGGGTCACGACTTCGGTCACGATCGGCATGGCCAGCTCGCGGCCAACCTCGTGGAGGATGTCCAGCCCTCGCTGGCCCAGCCCCTGAAAGGCATAGGGAGAAGTGCGTGGTTTGTAGGCGCCACCTCGCAGGATGGCTGCCCCAGCCTCCTTCGCCATCCGGGCCGCGGCGAGGGTCTGCTCCTCGGTCTCCACCGCGCAGGGTCCGGCGATGAGCGTGAAGGTGTCGCGGCCGATGGCTGCGTCGCCGACCCATACCGTCGAGGGCCGCGGATGGGTCTCGATGCTGACGAGCTTGTAGGGCTTCGACACCCGGATGACGTCTTCAACTCCGGGAAAGGCGTGAAGAGGGAGCTCGGCGAAGTGGGCGACGTCACCGATCAATCCCACGATGATCTGGTGCTTGCCACGGCTGACGAAAGCCTCACCTCCCACCTCGTTCACCGCATTCAGTACCTTCGCGACATCCTCCTCTGTTGCAGATGCCCGCATGACCACGACCATTGCGTCCTCCGCCGTCAGCTCTCGACCCATCACCGCCCGTACTTCCCTGCAGGTGCAGCCGAGAACACGAAAGCCCCGGGACTGGCCCGGGGCTCGCATCCGTCGGCTTCGGCGGCTTAGCGCACGCGGACCCGGCCCCGCTGACCAAAGCCAAAGGACCAGAACCGGGAACCGGGGGCGTACCGCATTCCCGAACTCTACCGGAGCCCTCCCTACGCTTGCCAGCCCATGCCCCAACAGACCGACCGATCCCCTCGCTACGCTGGCTGCGTCGGGACGGGCCTGCGCTCCTGGCGTACCTCCCGGCGACCCTCACTGGGGTTCAGGAGAACCGTGAACTGCCCGTCCTGCGCCGCCTCAGTCTCAGACGACGCGAACTTCTGCACGTTCTGCGGGGCGAACCTCGGCGGGGCCCGCGAGTCGTCAGACCCGGGGCTGGAGGGCGAGCATCTGAGCCGCTCGCCGCAACCCGGCAGCGCCGGGGGCGCGACGACGGAGGCCGCATCCTCCGGGCGGGGGGATGAGCTAGGACTCAAGTCATGCCCCCGCTGTGGCGCAACGAACGGTCCCCGTCGCATGGTGTGCGGCCGCTGTGGGGCGAACCTCGTCTCGGGTCACGTGGCACCCTCCCCGGAAGCACTGGCCGACGAGCCGTTCGAGGTCGCCGCGCCCTCGCCTGTGCGGTGGAAGCTCGTGGCGGTGATCGTCGCAGTCAGCGCGGTTGTGGGCACCGTCGTGGGGGCGCTCGTCGCGATGCGCGCGGGTGGCGACAAGCCGACCGTGGCCGCGCCGGCTTTCGACCGTGCTGCCTACCCCGAACAGCCCGGTGCCTTGGAAGTGGCCGACGTGAGCGCGACCTCGACGCTCGCCCCGCGTGGCTCGATCGCTTACGCTGCCGAACTCATCGTCGACGGTGACCCACAGACCGCCTGGAACGAGGGCGCCGAGCCCGGTCGAGGGGAGGGTGAGTCTCTCCGGATGCGCCTCGCGGAGCCGGCCTGGGTCACGCGGCTCGTGATTCGCAACGGCTACCAGAAGGATCAGGCGACCTTCT
>JALZEO010000356.1 GCA_030862025.1 Actinomycetota bacterium
CGGCCATGCCATCGACCACAGGCGGCGGGTCCGATCGAGCCGCGGGGGCAGTGGCGCGTCAAGGGCGTCGAGGCCGGCGAGTTGGTCTCCGAGATCAACGGTGGTCGGACGCATGCCGGCTGACCTCCTCGCGTAGCCGAGTGGTGATGCGGGCGGCCAGCTCGGCAACTTCGAGTGACTCGAGCCGGCGCGGCCGGGGGATCTCGATGGGGAAGGTGTCGACGATGCGGCCGGGTCGGCTCGACAGCACGTGGACGCGGTCGCCGAGACGGACCGCCTCGCGGACGTTGTGGGTCACGAACAGAACGGTCAGACGGGTCGCGGTCCACAGCTGCTCGAGCTCGTCATGGAGCAGGTCGCGGGTGATCGCGTCGAGGGCAGCGAAGGGCTCGTCCACGAGCAGGATGTCGGCGTCCTGCGCCAACGCTCGGGCGAGCGCGACCCGCTGTCGCATGCCACCGGACAGTTCGTGGGGGCGCTGGTCCCCTGAGCCGGCCAGGTGCACCTGCTCCAGCAGCCGGTCCGCTCGAACCCGCCGCTGCGCCCGGGGCACACCGGCGAGCCTGAGCGCTAGCTCGATGTTCTGCCGTGCCGTCAACCATGGGAACAGTGCGGCATCCTGGAAGAGCAGCGCTGGTCTCCCGCCGAGCCGGATAGTGCCCGTGGCTGGGCGGTCCAGACCGGTCAGCAGGTTCAGCAGCGTGGTCTTGCCGCAGCCGCTCGCACCCACCAGGCACACGAACTCGCCTGGGTAGACCATCAGCTCCAGATCGCGCAGCGCGAGCACGCTGTTGCCTGGCGGTCCGTAGACATGGGACACGCCGGAGACCGCAACGGCTGCCTGCCCGACCCTCGAGCTTTCGGCAGAATGCTCTTTGACCGTGCTCAATCGCTCACCTCCTCGCGTCCGCGTTGGCGCAACAACTCGTTGAGTAGATCCACCCGGTAGATGCCCTCGAGGTCGACCGGATCGAGGAGTCCGACCTTCGTCGCGTCCTCGGCCGATTTGCGCAGCGACGCCGCAATGGGGTCGATGGTGAACGTGATCGACTCCCACGCTCCCGCTATCGTCTCCGGCGCAAGCCCCTTGCCGGCTGCCGCTTCGATGCCGGAGTTCACCACCTCTTGCGCTCGGCGGGGATCGGCGTTGACCGCGTCGACCGCGGCGATGTGCCCTTCCAAGAGGCGCCGTACCACCTCTTCGTGCTGCTCGAGGAAGCTCGTGGCCACGACGAGGTGGGTCGTGGCGAACTTGCCATCCGGCCACAGGCTGCGTTCGTCAACCAGCACGTGCCCGCCGCCCTCCCGCTCGAGGCGGGTGGCCCACGGCTCGGGCATCCATGCGCCGTCGATTTGGCGAGCTCGGAAGGACTCCAGGGTCTGGGCGTTGTCCTGCGGCGTCACCGAGACGTCGCCGCCGCCCTGCAGGTTCGCGGCCAGGCCCTGCTCGGAAAGCCATGCCCGCAGCGCGACGTCCTGAGTGTTGCCCAGCGACGGGGATGCCAGGCGCGAGCCGGCGAGGTCTGCGGGGGAGAGGATGCCTTCGCGCACCACCAGCTTCGCACCTCCCGAGGTGGCGCCCGCAACGATCCGGATGGCCTCGCCCCCCGACTGGGCATGGGCGTTGATGGCAGGGTTCGGTCCGATGTACGTCGCATCGAGGGCCTCGGAGAAGAGGGCCTGGATGGCCTCCGAGCCGCTGTTGAACGTGTGGAGCTGGAGGTCGACATCGCTTCCGAGCGCCGCGGCGAACAGGTTCTCCTCGACCCCGTAGATGGCGGGGGCATGGGTGACGTTCGGGAAGTAGCCGAGCCGCAGGACCTCCCGGGCTGGCTCGGCACTCGTGGGCGCGCCGGTGGCGCAAGCCGCGAGCAGGCCCAGTGCGCACAGCACGACGAGCGACAGGTGCCGTATGCCCATAGCACTGCTCCCGACGCGAGATTCAGTAATTCCAGTAATTGATATAGGTCTTACTGATAATATTTGGGTTATCGGCGTTGAAGTATGCAGTGGGCGCCATCGATACACAAAGGGACAGGTGTCAAACGTGTGGATCTCGAAGCGGACCGATTACGCCACCCGCGCCGTGCTCGTCCTCGCGCTCGCCGGTGCCGGTCGGCCCATGACCCTCGACGAGCTGGCCCGCCGCACACAGGTTCCCGCCAGCATGCTCGAGCAGCTCATGCCACCGATGCGCCGCGACGGGATCGTGCGCTCCGTGCGGGGCCGATACGGCGGATACCTCTTGAACCACGACCCCGCAGATATCAGCCTCGAACGCGTCGTGCGACTATTCGAAGGACAGCTCGCGCCGATCGGCTGTGCCACCCGGTCCAACCCCGAGGCCTGTGTGATGAGCGTGGGGTGCTCCCTCCGCGGCGTCTGGGAGGACGTACGCGACACCCTGATCGCCCAGCTGGAAAGGACCACGTTCGCCGACCTGGCTGCCCGCGCCGCCGGGCCATGGCGCGATCATGACCTCCTGCCGGTCGCTAGCAGCGGCTAGTAAGACCTGGGAAGCGGAAGGGACCGGTCATGGTCGCGCCGCTGCACCGAGCACCAGGTCATGGTGGGGTGGGGCGCCCCTGCTCCGGATGGCCGGCGACCTCACCCCGCCGGACGTCCACGTGGTGTTTCGATGCTGTTCCTTACAGTGGGCAGCCCGCCCCGAGCGTCCTCGAGGGGAAGGTGTGAACGTGAGTCCTCCAGCCGCGCGCGCGCGGACGACGGAGGAGAGCTCTCCAGAGGGAACCGAACGCCCGACTCAGGACGGTCGCAGCCGTGTCGTGATCCGTGGCGTCACCCCGGAGATCGACGGCGGTCGCTGGCCCATCAAACGGGTCGTCGGGGAGCGGATCGTGGTGGCGGCGGACGTCTTCACCGACGGACACGATGACATCTCGTGTGAGGTGCTCTGGCGCCGGCTCGACCATGACGGCCTCCCGGTCGGCAACTGGCGTGGGACGGCGATGTCGTCGCTCGGCAACGACCGCTGGACGGCCTCGTTCACGGTCTCCGAAATCGGCCGCTACGACTACACCGTGCGGGGTTGGGTGGATCGCTTCAAGACGTGGTCGCATGACCTCGAGAAGCGCATCGCCGCCAACCAGGACGTCGCGGTTGACCTGCTGATCGGGGTCGGACTCGTGGAGGAAGCCGCGGATATCGCCACGGGGCCGGATGCCGATCGGCTCGAGGCCTATGCGAAGGCGCTGCGCAGCGGGGCTTCGCAGCCGGAACGGTCAGCGCTCGCGGTAGGCGAAGAGTTGCGGCTGCTGATGCGCCGCCACGGGCCCCGCAGGTTCGCCGTCACCTATGCCCGCAACCTCGGGGTTACCGTCGACCGGGACAAGGCTCGCTGCAGCGCCTGGTACGAGCTGTTTCCACGCTCTGCCTCACCAGACCCAGACCGCCACGGCA
>JALZEO010000036.1 GCA_030862025.1 Actinomycetota bacterium
GCTCACACCGACTCCCTCTCCCGCTCGCCACCCGTCGTTGCGGGTTGTTCGACCGCTGGACGACCAGTCAACTCCAGGAACACGTCGTCGAGTGTCGGCCGGCGCAACACGAGCTCGGCGATGCGCACCTTGGCCTCATCGAGCGCGCGAGCCGCCTCCGCCAGCAGCCCCACAGCGTCGTTGTGCACGGGCAGGGCCAACTGCTCGGCCCGCTCCTCATGCGGCTCGCCGCCACCCACCTCGACCAGGGCCTTCACGGCGCGGTCCCGGTCGGCCGGATCAGCCAAGCGGACGAGCACCACCTGCCCGCCCACCTGGTCCTTCAATTCGTCGCCCGTGCCCTCAGCGATGATGTGGCCCTGGTCGATAACCGCGATGCGGTCGGCGAGCTCATCGGCCTCCTCCATGTACTGGGTGGTCAGCAGCAAGGTCGCTCCTTCCTCGACGAGCTCTCGGATCGCCTCCCACATCTGGCGACGGCTCCGCGGGTCGAGGCCGGTGGTCGGCTCGTCGAGAAACAACAGGCGGGGCCGGGTAATGAGGCTGGAGGCAAGGTCGAGCCGCCTCCGCATCCCGCCCGAATAGGTGCGTACGAGGCGGTCGGCGGCGTCGGTCAGATCGAAGCGTTCGAGGAGCCGATCGCAGCGGCGGGAGGCTTCGCTGCTGTCGACGTGGAAGAGGCGGCCGAACATGCGCAGGTTCTCCCGCGCGCTGAGTAGCTCGTCGACCGCAGCGAACTGGCCGGTCAGGCCGATCAGCTGTCGCACCAGGTTGGCTTCGGCGACGACGTCGTGACCAAACACCTCGGCCCGACCCTCGTCGGGTAGGAGTAAAGTGGCCAGAATTCTCACCACCGTGGTCTTGCCAGCGCCGTTGGGTCCCAGCAGCGCGAGGACGCTGCCCTCGGCCACCTCCAGATCCACCCCGTCCAGTGCCACCGTGTCGTCGAACGTCTTGTGGACGTTCTCGACGCGCACCGCGCTCGTCACAAGACCATCTCTTGACCGCTCCTCTCGCGTCGCTCCTGCGGAGCTCCGCTCACGCTCATTTCCGTCGCTGTCTTAGGTGGCCTAAGACAGCTCCTCTCGCGTCGCTCCTGCGGAGCTCCGCTCACGGGCGTGGCGAAGACAATGTTAGGCATGGGTTCGGTCGCCTTCGGGGGCGCATGGGCCAGGCCCGCGGCTACAGTGCTGACACTATGACACCCCAGGGGGTGACGTCGGTTCGCCGGCGATTGGGGCGTGTCCCGATCGTCCTGCTCCTGTTGTTCTCCACGTTGCTCGCAGCCTGCAGCGAGGCGGAGGTCCGGTGGCGCGATGTCACGCTCGAGCTTCCCGACGGCTGGGTGGTAAACGAGCTCGATCGCTCGAGGCTGAGTATTGCGAATGCCCGCTTCCCCGACCCGGACGTCGGCAACGAGCCAACCGACCTCGGATCAGAGCTGGAGGCAGCGGTCTTCTTCACCCATGAGCCGAACGCCACAGCCGCAGCTTGGCGCGCACTCGTCGTGGAGCAGGAGGGCAGTCTCGACGAAGACGTCCGCCTCAGCATCGACGGGGCGCCCGCCACCCGCCTCATCTTCACGTACGACGCGAACGGCACCCCTACCCGCGAGATGATCCTGCTCGTACCGGCACGCGAACTCGTTGGCCTCTTCCAACCGATCACGCCCCGCTTCTCGCAGGAGGGACCGTCCCGCTTCGACCATTATCGTCCGACTTTCGATGCGATCGTCGACTCCCTGAATTTCGGGGCGCCACTTCGGGAGGCGGGCTGAAAAAAATCATGTGAACACGGAAACCGACCGTCATCAGGCAGTACAGTTCCGATTCCACTCGGTGACACGTCCGGGAAGGGGAGTTGGTGCGAGTTGCGGTGATCGGCGTTGGTCATGTCGGCCTCGTGACCGCGGCATGTCTCGCCCGCTGGGGCCACGACGTCTGCGGCATGGACGATGACAGCGAAAGGGTCGCCGTCCTGCAGGAAGGGGGCATTCCGTTCCACGAGCCCGGACTCGCAGAGCTGGTGGCCCAAGGGCTTTCGGCCGGACGGCTCGTCTTCACCAGCGAGATCCGCGAGGCGCTGGTCGATGCCCAGGTCGCTTTCGTCTGTGTCGGCACCCCTTCGCTGCCCGGCGGGGCGCCGAACCTCGCCTACGTCGAGCGGGTCGGGCAGGTCGCGGCCGTGCATGCCCACCATGATCTCGTGCTCGTAGAGAAGTCGACGGTGCCGGCGAACACCGGTCTGCGTCTGACCTATGTCATCGAGCGCGAACAGGCCCGTGCCGGTAACGGGGCCAGGATCGAGATCGCTTCCAACCCGGAGTTCCTGCGCGAGGGGCAGGCGGTGGCGGACACGCTGCGTCCTGACCGGGTCGTGGTAGGCACGAGCTCCGAACAGGCACGGTCTGCCCTGCGTGAGGTCTACGCGCCCCTGCTCGCCGAGCACCCCTGTCCCTATATCGAGACCGATCTCGTCACGGCAGAGCTCATCAAGCACGCCTCCAACGCCTTCCTCGCCACGCGGATCTCGTTCATCAACGCGGTCGGGCGGCTGTGCGAAATCGTCGGCGCCGACGTGCGGGCGGTCGCAGAGGGGATGGG
>JALZEO010000218.1 GCA_030862025.1 Actinomycetota bacterium
GCGGCCGAGCCGCCAATCCAGCACTGGGACGACGGCGACGTTCGGCTCGATCGTGCTGAAGGGAAAGTTCGCCACCGTCGCGCCGGCGTGGGACAGAGCGTTGAAGAGCGTCGATTTGCCCACGTTCGGCAGGCCGACGAGCCCAACCCTCACGCCCACGTCCTACTCCTCGTCGTTCCAGGAGCGGCCCACCCCTGATGCTGCCTCGGGGAGCGAGGACGGCAGCAGCGCCTCTACCCACGGCGGTCATGAGCAGCGAAGCTAGATCGGCCCGTTCGCCTTTCCGGTGCCGGAGGCGGTCTCGAGCAGGCCGCGCAGCCGGTCCGACCGTGAAGGATGGCGCAGCTTCGTCAGCGTCTTCGCCTCGATCTGTCGGATGCGCTCGCGTGTCACGCCGTATTGAGCGCCGACCTCCTCCAAGGTACGGCATTCGCCGTCGAGGAGACCGAAGCGAAGCATGACGACGCCCCGCTCACGCTCGTTCAACGTCGCGAGAACGTCCTGGACGAGGTCTTTCGTGAGGGTGAAGGCCGCGGCGCCCTCGGGGTCGATCGCCTCTTCGTCAGCGACAAGGTGACCCATGGTCGTGTCGCCTTCCTCGCCGACCGGGGTGTCGAGCGAGAGCAGGTCGCGGGCCGCCGTACGGATGTCCCGGAGGCGGTCGACAGTCATGTCCATCGCTTCGGCCAGCTCGAACTCGGACGGTTCACGGCCGAGCTGCTGGACAAGGTCCAGCTCGGCCCAGCGCATCTTGCCGAGTGTCTCGTGGACGTGGACGGGCAGGCGCAGCACGCGCGACTTGTCAGCGAGCCCCCGGGTCAAGGCCTGACGGATCCACCAGGTCGCATAGGTCGAGAACTTGTAGCCCTTGGTGTGGTCGAACTTTTCGACCGCACGCATGAGGCCGAGATTGCCTTCCTGGATGAGGTCGAGCAGGTCAAGTCCTCGTCCCCGATAGCGGCGAGCAACGGACACGACCAGGCGCAGGTTCGCCCGCACCATGTGGTCCTGGGCTCGACGGCCAGCGAAATCGATCTGGCGCAACTTGGCCCGTATGGCGGGTGACAGACGCACCCCGTTGTTCAGTATCCCTCGCGCCGCCTGGCCGGCCTGATCCCGCTTGGCTAGGTCGACTTCCTCCTCGGCAGTAAGAAGGGGGGTCTTGCCGATGGCGTTGAGGTAGTGGCGGACCGGGTCAGTCGAGGAGCTGATGAGGTCGGCCGCGGGACGCTCTCCCTCGCCTGCCAGGTCGTCGATGACCTCCAGCCCGAGCTCCTCGGCGACACGGGCGGCCTGGTTGACCCAATCGGGGTCGTCGTTCAGGGGGTCGTAGTACTCGTGAAGCTCCGAGAGTAGGACGTAGCCACGGCCACGTCCGCGCTCGAACAGCTCCCCGAGCTCTGGCTTCCGACCCACGAGCTCGATCGCGTCGACCTGCTCCACCTCGCCCGCGCTCCTTTGGTACCGGTCACGCATCGGGACAAGCGGCCGTGCGCGCACAGGGAGCGCCAATGGCGGCCCGCTCGCCCGCGCCTCCGGCGCGTCCCGCCCTAGCCGAAGCTTCGGCATGGAACCGGGCTGGCTTGACCCCCCTTCGTCGGGACCTCCGGGTGGGCCCTCGCCAACCCAATGCGACCGACGCCGAGGTCCCTGCAGGCGATGACGGTATCACGGTCAGGCGTGGCCGTCGCATGAGTCGTGACAAGAGGGTAGGAGTTTCGCGCGAAGGAACGGCATTTCTCCGCTGACGCGACGCCGATCGGACGAATCGGGTCGGGTGGAGGTGGGAGAGCCGGCCGCGACGACCGCTACGGTGCGCCCATGCGTCTCGTCGTCGCCCGCTGCAGCGCCCGCTACGAAGGCCGCCTGTCGTCAACTCTGGCGCCGGCGGTCCGCCTCGTGATGGTGAAGGCCGACGGGTGTGTGGCGATCCACGCCGACGTAGGCGCCTACAAGCCACTGAACTGGATGAATGCCCCGAACTGGCTGCGCGAGGAGCCGGACCGTTGGATCGTCACGAACGCGAGGGGAGAACGGCTCCTCATCGAGTTCGACGAGATCATCGACGACCGCAGCGTCGAACTCGACATCGAACGCAAGCTCATCCTGGATGGTGTGGAACGTGAGCTGCAGGAGCTCCTCGCGGCGCATCCCGGACGCCTCGAGGAGGGACTCACCCTCGTCCGGCGCGAGTTCCTCACCGATCTCGGACCCGTGGACCTACTCTGCAGGGATGTTGTCGGCCGGACTGTCGCGGTCGAGGTCAAGAGAATCGGCGAGATCGCCGGTGTCGAGCAGTTGACCCGCTACCTCGAGCGCCTTCAACGCGATCCGTGGCTCGCTCCGGTGCGTGGCGTCCTCGCAGCCACCCGGGTCACACCGCAGGCGCGGGTACTCGCCTCCGCGCGGGGCATCGCATCCGTCGAGGTCGACTTCGACGAGTTGCGCGGCGAGGAGGGCGAAGACCTGCGCCTCTTCTGACCTACCTCGTCGCGCGCCTTGCGCTGGACCATGCAGGGACTGGCAACATCGTTGTCGACGAGGAGTGGGTGGGCGGTTTTGGAGTAGGGAGCGATCCGCGACAGGTGAGGAGGAGTTGAGAGGTGAGCCCGGCTCGGCGGGTGCGCATCTCCCTCACCGTCTACGCGTTCGTGATCCTCGTCGGTTTCGTCGGCTACCAGCTGCTGGAAGGACTCGGTCCGCTCGACGCCCTGTACATGACCATCATCACGGTCACCACGGTGGGGTTCCGGGAGGTCTCCGACCTGGGTTGGGCGGGCAAGGCCTTCACTATCGCGCTTATCGTTGCGGGTGTCGTGAGCGCGACCTACGCGGCTCTCAGCGCGGCGGAGTTCTTCATCGAGGGCCACTTCCGGCGGCTGATCGAAAGGCGGCGGATGGAACGGAAGATCGGCCGGCTCGAGGGACACATCATCGTCTGCGGCTACGGCAGAGTCGGGCGCCATCTCGTCCACGAACTGGGGCGGGAAGGAGTTGCGTTTGTCGTAGTGGACGACGACGAGAGCAAGATCGGCGAGCTCGTGGACGCGGGCTACCTGGCTGTCTTCGGGGATGCGACCGAGGAGCATGTCCTCCAGGAAGCCGGTCTGCAACGGGCCAGGGCGCTGGTGGCCGCGGTGAACACCGACGCAGACAACGTTCTCATCACGCTCACGGCGAAGGGCCTGCGGCCAGATCTCACGGTGATCGGGCGCACGAAGGCGGATGAGAACGAGGCGAAGCTGCGACGCGCCGGCGCCGACCGGGTTATCGCACCGACCACGATCGGTGGCCGGCGTATCGCCCAGATCCTCACTCGGCCGGTGGTGGCGGATTTCCTTGACGGTCTCGGTCCGGGCGGCATCGATTACACGCTCGAGGAGGTTCCCATCGTCCCGGAGGGCCCACTCCGCGGAGCGACCCTGCGGGAGGCGGCCATCCGGGAGCGTTACGGTTGCACGGTGCTGGCGGTACGCCGGGCGGGGACGCTCGTGACGGATACGCATCCGACCGCTGAGTCGGTACTCCACCCGGGTGATGTGCTGGTCGTACTCGGTACCGAGGCCGACGTCATGGCGATGAGAGATCAGCTCACGACCCATCGGAGCCATCCCCGCGGCTGAAAGAGCGTCGCTGCCTCCCGGATACCAGCGCCGGCTGCTGCCCGACAGCGTCCGAGGCTACCGCTGCACTATGGAGACGACCGGCCGCGTCGCGACCGCTTCCCAGACCTTGGCGACCCAGTCGTTCGCGCGGTGGTCGGGGGCGGGGTAGGAATGAACGACCACCCAGTTCTGAGCGGCGCGTGCTCGCTGGGGATTACGCGAACTTCCGCCCAGCGTGCCACTGTTGTAGCCGTCCGTTTGACGATAGATCGCGTCCAGCTGCTCGTAGTCGTGCGCGTTCGGGTGCAACCATCTTCCGAGCTCGGAGGGGCTGTCGTTCATGCAGGACTGGGCGTCCTGATGGTCGAGGCCGAAGACGTGACCCACCTCTTGGCAGAAGACGTGCTGACGTGCCTGGGGAGCCGTGACGAACCCGTTGCTCCAGTACCACTCGTTCAAGAGGACGCGTCCGCCGATGATGCGCCGTCCTTCGAGGCTGACCATAGCGACGCCGAGCCAGCCGTTGGGGCCGTAGCTGGCGCTCCGTACCGTCACCATTCCCTGTTTGCCGGCGGGGCTGGTGTCGATCTCGACGCGCGCGGCGTTGTCCCAGTCTCTGATGACCTCGCCGGTCGCCCTTGCCCACTCGCCCTGCACTTGGGAGACGTCGGCGTAGAGGTCCACGACGCCGTCGGTCGTGGCCCACTTGTAGCCGTTCCACCAGTGGCTCGCCTCGGCCAGGCTTCCGCCCATGAGCGTCAACGTGGTCACGAGAGCAGCAATCAGCCCCATCCGCGTAAATCGCACCGCTTACCTCCGAGTCGCGCGCATCTAGTGCGCCTGTGGACACATCCCGTAAGGGATACTCCCTGTTCCTGGCCGCCGCTACTAGGGCCATGTGACTGGAACGCGGCAGTTCGGACGACGTCAGTCGACGAGACCGAGCGCTTGGGCCAGCCCCACGCGCGACACCTTTCCCGTCCTGGTGCGCGGAAGTTCCTCGACGACAAGGACCTGCTTCGGGACCTTCGCCCGATGCAGCCCCGCGCGACAGTGCCCACGCAGTTCGTCGGGGGTGGCGCGATCCCCCGGCCGGAGGATCACCGCGGCGATCAGGCGCTGGCCCCATTCCTCGTCGGGTACGCCGAAGACCGCCGCCTCCGCCACCGCCCGGTGTTCGAGCAGCCACCGCTCGACTTCGGCCGGGTAGACGTTCACCCCACCGGAGATGACGAGATCAGCGGGCCTGCCCTCGAGCGTGAGCCGGCCCGCCTCGTCGAGCCGCCCAAGGTCACCGACCGTGAACGCGGCACCGTTCCAGGCCTCGGCGGTTCGTTCAGGGTCGCGCCAGTACCGCCAGGTGGCGTGCTCGGGTGCGCGGACCCACACCGTTCCGACCTGTCCCGGTGGTAGCGGTCGGAGGGTGTGATCTGCCCGGATCTCGAGACAGCGGCCGGGACGGGCCCGCCCCACCGTACCGGGCGTCTCCTGCCACATCTCGGGGGGGCAGACCGTGAACTGGCCTTCGGTCGAGCCGTAGAACTCCCAGACACAGCCCTCTGGTGTGAGCTCGAGCAGGCGCTGTTTCAGGCGTATCGGGCATGGCCCGCCGGCGTGGGCGAGCAGCGTGAGCGAAGCGAAGTCGTCCCGGCTCGTCGCAGGCAGCGACAGCAGGCGATGCAGCTGGGTCGGCACGCAGAAGAGCGACGTGGGCCGCACCGTCCGCAGGACCTCCCGCCACAGGTCGGGGTCGACACGCGGCAGCACCGCGACCCGACCACCGAGGAAGGCGGTGACGAACGCGAACCGGAAGGGTGCGGAGTGGGGGAGTGGGGAGACGACGAGGTGGCAGCTTCCATGGCGCTCCGCGAAAGAGTGGTACTCGTCGAGCACGACCTCGCGTCCCCAGGTCTCGTCGTGAACGCCGGCGTGGACGCCCTTTCGTCGACCGGTCGTCCCGGACGTGTAGGCCATCGGTCGCGTCCGCGGCCATGACGCGGCAGGCGTCACCGCACGTTCGAGGTCCAGGTCCCCGGATTTGAGCACGTGCAGACGCGTGCCTTGAGGGCGGGCAGGGGCGGGCACGTCGGGAGAGGTGATCGCCGCATGGGGAGCGGCGTCGGTGACGATCTCCGCCACTTCCCGCGCCGGCAGGTCTGGGTAGAGAGGCACCTGGACGACGCCGGCGAGCTGACAGGCAAGCCCGAGCGCGAGCGCCTCCGGGGAGTTGCCCAGCAGGGTGACGACCCGGTCGGCCTCTTCGAGGCCGAGCCGGCGCAGGAGCCCCGTGGCACGGTGGACGAGTGGCTCAAGGTCAGTCGGCGCGGGCAGTACAGCCGTCACCCAGGTCCCGTCGAGCTAGCGGCTCGTCGTGCCAGCTCCGCTGCCTGCTCGCCACCCACCAAGTCAGGTGTCGAGTCCCAGCTCAGTTGTGAGCTCCTCGGGGCTGCGACGCAGCCCGACCACGAAGGGGCCGAATTCCCCATAGCGGGCCGACGCCTCGTCGAACCTCAGCCGATAGACGATCTCCTTGAGGTCGGCGAGGTCGTGTGCCAACAGCGTTACTCCCCATTCCCAGTCGTCGAGCCCGGTCGAGCCGCTGACGAGCTGCAGTACGCGCCCGCTGAAGGCGCGCCCCGACCGGCCGTGCTCATGCATGAGGGCCCGCCGCTCTTCGAACGACAGCCGGTACCAGTTGTCCTCACCGGCGCGCCGATGCGTCATCGGGTAGAAGCAGACGACCTCCCACTCCGGCAACTGCGGGTAGAGCCTGTGCTGGTTGTAGGTGGCCATCCGGTCTTCGAACTGCTCGACCCGCCGCTCGAGGTCCTCACCGGTCACCCCCTTGGCGCTGAGACGCTCGCGCTCCTCGCTTGCCGTCGGCGTGTACTCCGACGTCTCGGTGAGGCTGACGAAGGACCATGGAAGCTGGAGCGCTGCCCCGAGCTCACACGTCGCGATGGCCGTCTGCAGGCGTCGGAGGTCAGCCAGGTCCTCGGCCAGCGCCATGACCATGACGTCGGCCTTGTGGCCGAGGACCGCGAAAAGGTGGACCTGGATGGCCGAGTCTTCAACGAGTCGGCGCAGCGTCTCCGTGAAGTCCTTGGCGGCCGAGGGGGGAAGCGCTCCGGTGGCGGCCCGGTCGAGACGTAGGAAGAGGTGCAGGACACCCAAGCCTTGAGATGGGCGAGTTGACCCGGGCACGTCGACCTCCGCTGACACCGACGCGCTCAGGGTAGCGGCGGCAGGTTGACCAGCTCAGGCAGGAGGCCAGCCGGGGCGCCCGACCAGATCACGAGAGCGGAGGCGACCGGGCGGGCCCGCCCGCAGCTGTCAGGCCCGGTGCAGGGCACGTTGACGGTCTGGCCTCTTACTGCCATCGTCGTCGACCCGCCTCCATCCATCATGACCGCATCGACCGCGCCCAGGTGCTGCATGAGGTGCGCAACTTCGATGGTGGTCAGGCCGCGACTGTCGGAGCGACGTCCGTCGACGGTGACCAGCAGCGCCTCCCCGTTGGCCGTGAAGCCGATAACGGTCCGAGGGTGGGCCACATCGTTGTGCGCTTGGGCGAAGCCCTCGGATCGCCACTCTCCCGGCGGGGTCGGAGCGCCGTTGCGTAACACGAGGGGACCGGCCGCCATTGCCTGCGTGGCCTGGCCCCACTCGGGTGGAACGGTCAGGACCCGCAGATGCAGACGATCTCCCGCCCGGATGGCTCCCAGCGCCCCCGCTGCTGCGCCCTCCGCGGCCAGGACCGTGCCCCGTGCAGGGACGTTCGAGTTGCCGCCCCTGCTCACGGCGGTGACGACGGCGTCCGAGTCGGTGCGGGCGCCCAGGTCCACTCCGGCGAGCACGAGCTCGAGAGTCCCTGGGGGGGTGCCGGTTGTGGCGCCGTAGGCTCGGTTGAAGGCGACCACCTCGCCGGGACGCGGGTGGCGGTCGACGCCGTGGACACGCACGGGTCTGCCGTCGGGGAGCAGCAGCTCACCGTGGAAGCCAGGGCGGTCGACGGCCCAGGGCCTGGCGCGCAGGAGTGGGGGAAAGATCGCGAACGCCCCCTGCCAGACACTGCCGTTGGCGACGTTCTCGGAGACGAGCAGGCCGTCGCGCAGGAGCAGCCCGCAAGGGTCTCCGTCAGGGGAAGTGGGCTGGCATGAGGGGTTCGAGAAGCCTCCGTTCACTCCCGCGATCGCTCCCGGCCCCAGTCGCCGTAGCAGGTCGGGCACCGTTTCGTTGCCTGGGACGACGCCGCTGGCGAGCTCGGTCTTCAAAGCGAGCCGGGTGTCGTCCAGCCGGAAGCGCAGGACCTGTACATCGCTGGCACCGCTGTGGGCGTCCACGCGGTAGACGTCGCGTATGAGTCCCGGAGCCTCGTTGACGCGACGAACGTGGCGCTGGCGCCCGTCCTCCCACGCTGTCGCCGTTCCGGCTCCGCCGAAGGTGACCATCGCCACGACGAGCAGGCACGTGAGAATCTTCCGCCCTCGGCGCATGCCACGGGCTTGCCCCCGCCATCGCGCCATCCGCCCCCCGGTCTTCAGAAATCGAGCACGCGCTTGTCCCGGACGGTCCCGTCCGCCTCGAGATCGTAGATGAGCGGTACCCCCGTCGGAAGCTCGAGTCCAGGCACCTCGTCCTCGCTCAAATCATCGAGCATCATGACGATGGCTCGGTTCGAGTTGCCGTGCGCCACGACGAGGACGTCCTTGTCGAGCCGGATGTCTTGCAGGATCGCGCGCTCGTAGAACGGGAGCGTGCGCGCTGCGGTGTCCTTCAGCGACTCTCCGTTGGGGGGCGGGATGTCGTAGGAGCGCCGCCAGAGATGGACCTGCTCGTCGCTGTACTCCTTCCGCATCGCGTCCTTGCTCAGTCCCTGCAGATCGCCGTAGTGACGCTCGTTCAGCGCCTCGTCGCGGATCACCGGCAGGTCGTAGCCGGTCACCGCCAGGATAACGTCGAGCGTCTCATGGGCTCGAATGAGAACGGAGGTGTAGGCGAGGTCGAAGGTCAGCTCCGCCCGCAGCATGGCCAAGCCGCCCTTGCGTGCTTCCTCCTTGCCGTGAGCAGTGAGCGGCACGTCGACCCAACCGGTGAAGCGGTCCTCGAGGTTCCACAGCGACTCACCATGGCGGACGAGGGCAAGGATGGGCATTGGGGCGCCTCCGAGGGTGCACGACGGTCGGAGCCTAGGCGAGGCTGCCCGGCGTCAAGCCGCCCAACAGTAGGGTGGGAGCGGTCTTGGCTTGCCCAAGACCGCGGGCGGGGCAAATTAGGGTTGAAGCGGTCTTGGAGCACGTGCGGTCTATCTCCCCGCCGGTTCCACCCCGCCTCCGGTACCCGCTGACACGCGGCTAGCGGTCGTTCAACGGATGACCGTGCGAAGCTCGAAATGCATGCCGTCAGGCGTCTCCCAGTCGCCGCCCCACTTGAAGCCCCAGCGCTGGAAGATCTCGACGATCCGCCGGTCCAACTGTGGCGCGGCGCCGTAGCCGTTGGTGCGGACGTTGAAATCGACCGCCAGTCCCCATGCGTGCATTGACAACGGCTTGCTGGGGTTGAACAGGATGTGGCGCGGGGTCCAGCAGCCACCGTAGTCACCCGGATCGATGTGACCGGCGAGCCCAGCCATTTCGACCTCACGCAGCGCCGCGATGAGCTGGGGCATCATCAGCCGGTGGCAGCGGGCGACGCCGAAGATCGGCACGTCCGCGCTGACGATCCACTTCCGCACCCAGGCGGGATCGATCGTGATCATCCCATCGCCGTGGTCGGTGTACCTGAATGGCTCGAACCGGAACGAGCCAGCCCCGACGAGCCGGGCCTGGTGCTGGACGGGCGGGGCGACGCGCGCAACCTGGCCTCCACCGACCACGTTGGCGACCTGCTGGCCGACGAGGTCGGGTGGGGCATTCGGGGCGACCGAGATGACGAGCAGGTTCGGACCGGCTGCGCCGAGCTGAGGACCGAGCTGCCAAGGGACGATGGCGTCCGCGAGCGGCGGGGTTCCGTTGGACGCGAAGGCACCGATGCGGATCGGCACGGGCGCACCAGACGGGCCCACGAGCGACACCATGCCTCCCAGTGGGAGCTGGAGGTTTTGAGCCACGTCGTGACGGACAACCATCTCACCGTCAACGAGGCGTTCCCACACCGCCTTGGCCTGAGCGGTGGTGTCGGGCGTGAGCGGCCGGAACGCGGCGGGGTCGACGACGAGGATCCGAGCTGGTGCTAGTCCGAGGGGGGCTGCCAACGTCACCTGGAGCTCTTCAGCACTCGCGAAGTGCTCGATGCCCGGCATGCCGAGCACCGCGGACAGCCCCTCCGGGCGAACAACTGTGCTGGGACGCACCAGCACGTCGGGGGTCAGGCTCGGGACCGTGTCGGGAACGACGGGGCGCTGAGGTGCGACTCCCGCCAGCGGGGCGACGTCCGAGGCAGGCAGGCCAGCCTGGGGCGGCACGACCGGGGTCGTGGCCGGCTCTGGGGCGATCATCGCGACCTCGAGCTCGTCCTGGGTGCCCTGCTCGAGCTCGGGCTGGCCGGGTGAGACCAGAATCGGCGCCGCGAGGAGGAGGATGATGACGAGCCCCGATGGGGCACGGTGCACGAGAGCCGTGTGCGGCAAGCGCCTCACGACACGACTGACACGGGTTCTGCGAGCGGTTGTACCGTTCATGCTCGTCGAAGTTGCCCTCTCAGGACGTTGTCGGACATCACCTGGCAACCTTCCTCCGGAGGCACTGCCGTTTTCAACGGTGAAGTTGCGTACTAGTGACGGAGATGGCGCTGAACGGTCGGAATATGCTGTCGGATACTCCCCCCCACCCTCCTCTTAAGCCTTCTCCCACGAACTGCCTCCCATGAACAGGTGACGACCTTCCTCAATGCGACAACTGGACGGGCTGGAACCCCCCCTCTTCCCCAGCCTCCTCCCCCCGGTCGTCGCCTCCCTGTCCTCTTGGCTTTGCGCGGACGCCTTCGCGGCGCCCTCGGTACCGTAACGGTAATCCACCCCGCCATCCATGCAGCAGAACACCCTGGGTCGTAGGGCTCCTCGCCCGTCCCTAAGCAAGCAGGAGCTGTCGATGCACGTGCGTTTACGCAACCCGGACCGTGAGCTCACCATCGACGGAGGAACGACCGTCCGCCAGCTACTGCGCGAGCTCGATATAGACCCGCATACGGTCCTTGTCATCCGAGGCGGAGAGCTCGTCCCGGCCGACACGACACTGACCGACGCTGACAGCATCGAGGTCCGACCGGTCATCTCCGGTGGTGCGGGCAGTCCACGCTGCCGGACCTGCGCTGCCCCTGCCGTCATCGAGGAGCCGCGTCATCGTGCAGCCTGGTGCGGCGAGCACTTCGTCGACCACGTGCACGCCCAGATTCGCAAGGCAATCGACCGCTACCGCATGTTCAGCTACGCGGACCGGCTCCTCGTCGCCGTATCGGGGGGCAAGGACAGCCTCGGCCTCTGGGACGCACTGCTCACGATGGGCTACCGCGCCGACGGGCTCTACATCGGTCTGGGCATCGGCGGTTACTCTCACCGCTCGGGTCGCACCTGCCGAGACTTCGCAACCGCTCGCGGGGCGAAGCTGGTCGAGGTTGACCTCAGCACCGAGTACGGCTACCGCATCCCGCAGGCGGCGCATGCCACACGTCGCGCCACCTGCGGCATCTGCGGGCTGTCGAAGCGGTACGTGATCAACCGCGAGGCGGTGCACGGGGGGTACGACGTCGTGGTCACCGGGCACAATCTTGACGACGAGGCCGCGACGCTGCTCGGCAACGTTGTGCGCTGGCAGGAGGGGTTTCTCGCACGGCAGCGACCATTGCTGCCAGCGACGGGGAAGAACCAGCCGCGCAAGGCGAAACCGCTCTACCGGCTGTCGGAGCGGGAGATGGCCGCCTACTGCGTGGTACGGGGCATCGACTACGTCGTGGAGGAGTGCCCGCTCGTTTCAGGCAACACGGGCCTGGAATTGAAGGAGGCCTTGAACGTTCTCGAGCGCCACTCGCCGGGCTTGAAGGCACAGTTCCTGCTCGGGTTCCTCGACAGGCATGCCGACAGGTTCGAGGACGTTGGCGAGGGCGGAGGGGCAGGCGTTCAGCTTGCTGACTGCGCGAGTTGCGGCATGCCGACGACCGGCGATACGTGCGCGTTCTGTCGGCAGCGGGAGCGGATCCTTGCCACGGCCGAGCAGGCACGGTCGCCCACTGACGGCGAGCCAGGGCCGCTTCCCCCTCCACCTGGCCCGTCCGGCGCTCCCGAGCCCGGTCCCCGCGCTGACATGAGAACGGCGTCGGCATGAGCACCCGCCCTCCGGGCACCGACGCACCACTGGCTGCCGGCGAGCGGGTTGTCCTGCACGACCGCAAGGGACGCCGCTACCTGGTCGCGCTGCAGCCGGGCGGCGAATGGCACAGTCATGCCGGAGTGCTGCGCCACGACGATCTGATCGGTCGACCGGAGGGGGCTCCCGTTCTGACGTCGCGGAACATGCAGGTCACCGCCCTGCGTCCGACGCTGGAGGACTTCACGCTGAAGATGCCGCGCGGCGCCCAGGTCGTGTACCGCAA
>JALZEO010000220.1 GCA_030862025.1 Actinomycetota bacterium
CTGCAGCACCGTGTGCGGCTGCCAGAGTGTGGCCGACTACCGACGGGCCCAGGAATGGACCGCGGCCATGCAGCGCTGGTGCGACCGCAACAAGATCGCGGCGTTTCCGGGGCTCTGCCGGGCGCACCGTGCCGAGCTGTTGCGCATGCGCGGGGAGTGGTCGGCGGCCGAAGGCCAGGCGCGCCAAGCCGTTGAGGAACTGCGGCGCATCTCCGCGCTCGACACGCCCTGGGCCCTGCACGAGCTGGGCCTCGTGCGGCTCCGCGCCGGTGACCTCGACGGTGCGGAAGAGGCGTTCATGGAGGCGTTGACCCTGGGCCGCGTTCCCCAGCCCGGGCTCGCCCTAGCGCAGCTCGCACGCGGCGACATCGCAGGAGCGGCCGCCTCCATCGCCGACGTGCTCCACAACCAACGAGAGGCCCCGCAGTCCCGGGAGGCGCCGTTCAACACGCCGCTCGGGCGGGCGACGCTGCTGGCTGCGCAGGTCGAGATCGCAACGGCCGCCGGCGATCTCGACACCGCCGCCTCGGCGGCGCAAGAGCTCGAACAGACAGCCGACCTCTTCGCCACGACGCCCTTGCGGGCCAGCTCCGCGTGGGCGCGAGGAAAGGTGCGGCTGGCGCGGGGGGAGGTGTCGGAGGCCCGCGAGGATTTCCAGGCGGCGGTGGCGTCATGGGCGCAGGTGAATGCCCCTTACGAGGTCGCCCGAGCACGCATGGGCCTGGGCGAGGCTTACCTAGCGGCGGGCAACGAGGCATCCGCGCTGCTGGAGTTCCGCGCCGCCAGGATGGCCTTCGAGCGCCTCGGGGCGAGCCTGGACGAAGAGCGGGCACAGGCCGCCATTGGAGAGGCGCCACACAGCCGGCGCGAGCGTAAGACGTTCATGTTCACCGACATCGTCGGCTCGACCAACCTCTTGGAGGTCATGGGGGACGAAGCCTGGGGTCACGTCCTTCGCTGGCACAACGACACGCTCGGCGGGCTCGTGCCCGCCCATGGCGGGGAAGTACTGCGCAAGTTGGGCGATGGGCTGTTCGCGGCATTCGACGACCCCGCCCAGGCCCTGGCCTGCGGGATTGCCATCCAGCGCGCGCTCGAGCAGCACCGTCGCAGCGCCGGGTTCGCGCCCCCCCTTCGGATCGGGGTCCACGCTTCGGAGGCCACCGAGGAGGGACGCGACTACCACGGCAAGGGGGTGCACGAGGCAGCCCGGATCGCGGCGCTCGCAGAAGGCGGCGAGATCCTGGCGAGTCGCGAGACACTGACCCTGACGGACGAGGCCTTCCCCGCGGAGGCGCCACGGACCGTCACACTCAAGGGTATGGCCGAGCCCGTCGAGGTCGTATCGATCCCCTGGCACTGAGCTGAGGCCCCCTCGTACCAGTCGGCCCCGTGCAATGACATCTTCTCACAGCGCGTCGTGCCGGATTGGATCCAGCTCTACCGTCATACGGGGCCCGGTGCTGGATCACTCACAGCGTTCTACACATCTGGACCCACCAGGGAGTGCTCCGTCTAGGCCATGCGAGTGACACCGAGCGGCTTGACTATTCGAAAGCTCCCGGACCATGCGGTATCGGCTGGCACACCAGACCTCGGTGAACCGTGGGACGTACCGGGATACCACCATGTTGGGGCAATGCGCGCACGACCGTGGTTGTGTGCGGACACGGTTCGCCGCACGCGGGTCCGTATCCACTCACAACACAGGGACCTAGTTGGCGTTGGCGATCTGGATGAGGTTGCCACAGGTGTCGTCGAACACCGCGGTGGTCACCCCGCCCATGTCGAGCGGTTCCTGCGTGAACCGCACTCCGCGGTCACGCAGCCGCTCGTACTCAGCTTGAACGTCGTCAACGGCGAACGAGGTGAACGGGATGCCGTCCTCGACTAGCGCCTGCTTGAACGGTCCCGCCGCCGGGTGGGCGTCCGGTTCGAGCACGAGTTCGACACCGTCGGGATCAGCCGGCGACACGACCGTCAACCACCGGTGTTCACCCATCGGGATCTCGGTCTTCTTCTCGAAGCCGAGCACGTCGGTGTAGAAGGCGAGCGCCTTGTCCTGATCGTCGACGAAGACGCTGGTCAGGTTGATGCGGATCATGGTTCCTCCTCGGGGATGGGCCATCGGTCGACGATCGTTCGCAGCGAGGTGAGGTCGACGTGGTGGAACTTGCAGCGACCGTCTCGCCGGGTGCTGACGAGCCCTGCCTCTTCGAGCACGTCAAGGTGCTGGGAGATCGCCTGGCGTGAAGAGTAGATCTCGTGCTTGGTGATCAGGCGCTTGCAGAGCTCGAACAACGTCTGACCGTCCTTGGCGGTTAGTTCATCGAGGATCGCGCGACGGGTCGGATCAGCAATCGCCCTGAACACATCGCCGCTCACAGCCAGGACGTTATGCAAGTACACGCTTGCGTGTCAAGCGGGGTAGGGAACGGCGGAGAACGAAGCCGTGGTTGTGGTCGTCTCTGGCGAGGTCGGGAACGCGCACAGCGACGCTGTGCGGTCTGGGCAACCCGTCGGAGACGACTGGTACACCCCGAGGAACGAGATCTGTGCCAGCGGCGACCAGGCTCTCGCTCGGAGAAGAAACCAGGCTGACGGTCTGCCTCCGGTCCGGAGTCTGGTCTGCGTGACAACAGCCTTCACGCTGCGGAGGCACCACTCGGCCCGACCGTTACGGGTCACGTGGGTGGGGCGAGGCTCAACCCTCGGCCCAGCAAGCGTGGGTCTTGTTCGACCGCGGTGCGAATGCCCTCCTCCACGCCCATGGATAGGACCTGCTCGAGGTCCGCGGAGGTGTCGTAGACCGACTTGAACGTCATGCGCGCGTGTGGACTTCGTCGACCATCTCGATTGTGACCTCGGCACGGCTGACGGGCAGGCCGTCGTTGGGCTC
>JALZEO010000161.1 GCA_030862025.1 Actinomycetota bacterium
CGGCAAGGGTCAGCGGAAGATCCCGCCCCGATCGCGTCTCGGCATCCCGAACGCAGCGAGAGAAGGAGCCCATTGTTGGAGCAGTTCGGACGCCTAGCAGGGTCCTACGTCGATCCGGAGGCGTTGCTCCCGGACCCGCGGCCGCTCCAGATCTTGGATCCAGCGGGAAACTTCCGGGAGCACGACGAATACCCGCTCGATCTCAAGGACGACGACTTCCAGACCCTGTACCGCTATCTCGTGGTGGCCCGTAGCGTCGACAAGGAGGCGATGAACCTTCAGCGGCAAGGACAACTCGCTGTCTACCCCTCTCACCTAGGGCAGGAGGCTGCCCAGGTCGGTAGCGCCTTTGCCATGGCGGACCAGGACTGGGCCTTCACCTCGTACCGGGAGATCGCGGTCGCCATCGTGCGTGGCGTCGACCCGGTCAGCATCCTCCACTTCTTCCGGGGCACGTGGCTGAGCCACCACGACCCGTACGAGCACAATTTCGCACCCATGACCATCTCCATCGGCACCCAGTGCCCCCACGCGGTCGGCTTCGCGATGGGGGCGAAACTCGATGGCGCTCCAATTGTGACGCTCGCCTACTTCGGTGACGGAGCGACCTCCGAGGGCGATACGCATGAGGCCTTGAACTTCGCCGGGGTCTTCCAGGCACCGTGCGTCTTCCTGTGCCAGAACAACCAGTACGCGATCTCCGTGCCACTCTCCCAGCAGACCCGCGCCCCGAGCATCGCTCACAAGGCGGTCGGCTACGGCATCCCTGGGCTGCGATGCGACGGCAATGACGTCCTGGCGGCATATGCGGCGGCGAAGAAGGCGGTGGAGCGGGCACGGGTCGGTGGGGGGCCGACACTCGTGGAGGCCGTCACCTACCGGGTCGAAGCCCATACGACCTCCGATGACCCCAACCGGTACCGCTCGGAGGAGGAACGCGAGTACTGGGCGACCTTCGACCCCATCATCCGCATGGAGACGTTCCTGAAGGATCGTGAGCTCTGGAGCGATGAGTTCGCTGCTGCCGCCGACGACGAGGCGCGCGAATGTGCCGCCCGCGTCCGGGCAGACATCTACGACGCTCCTCACGGCGATCCGCTCGAGTTGTTCGACCATGTCTACGTCGATCCGCCGCACGACTACGAGCGTCAGCGGGCACAGCTTCGGGCCGAGCTCGACCGAAAGGCCTAGCGGTGCCCGTGACCATGGCCCAGGCGTTGAATCGGGCCCTCCACGACGCGATGGCCGAGGACGACCGCGTGCTCGTCTTCGGCGAAGACGTCGGTCGGCTCGGTGGGGTCTTTCGCATCACCGACAAGTTGCAGGAAACGTTCGGGGATGAGCGCTGCTTCGACACCCCGCTGGCAGAGTCCGCGATCATCGGCACCTCTCTCGGATTGGCGCTCTACGGGTTCCGCCCCGTTCCCGAGCTGCAGTTCGACGCCTTTGCTTACCCCGCTTTCGAGCAGCTGGTCAGCCACGTCGCGAAGTACCGCAACCGCTCCCGCGGCACAGTGCGGCTGCCGATCACGGTCCGCATCCCCTACGGAGGCGGGATAGGCGCGGTCGAGCACCACTCCGAGAGCCCCGAGACGTACTGGCTTCACACCGCGGGACTGAAGGTGGTTACCCCCGGCAGCCCCTCGGATGCCTACACCATGATGCGCCAGTCGATCGCGAGCGACGACCCCGTCGTCGTCCTCGAACCGAAGCGGCGTTACTGGATGAAGGAGGACATCGAGCTGTCCAGCGAGGGTCTGCCGCTGCATGCAGGACTCGTACGTCTCGAGGGCAGCGACGTCACGCTCGTCGCGTATGGCCCGATGGTTCGCACCGCCCTCGAAGCCGCCCAGGCGGGCGAGGAGCAGGGCTGGAGCATCGAGGTGGTAGACCTGCGGTCCCTCCAGCCGCTTGACGAACGGACCATCGTGGAGAGTGTGTACAAGACCGGGCGCTGTGTGGTCGTGCACGAGGCCGTCCAGACCCTCGGCCTGGGCGCCGAGATCGCAGCACGTGTGCAGGAGTTGGCTTTCTACCACCTCGAAGCCCCGGTACTGCGCGTGGCCAGCTTCGACACCCCCTGCCCCCCCGCACGACTCGAGGAATTCTGGCTGCCCGACGTCGACCGCATCCTCGACTTCGTCGAACGTTCGCTCGCCTACTGATGGTGGCCCGCGACTTCCTGCTGCCTGACCTCGGCGAGGGGCTCGAGGAGGCCGAGATCGTGGCCTGGAACGTCGGTGTCGGTGACCACGTCGAGCTCAACCAGGACATTTGCGAGGTCGAGACCGCGAAGGCGGTCGTGGCCGTCCCCTGCCCGTTCTCTGGCACGGTCCTTCATCGTTTCGGGGAGGTCGGCGACACCCTGGAGGTCGGGGCCCCGCTCGTGCGGGTAGACACCGTTGCACCGGGTGAGGCC
>JALZEO010000167.1 GCA_030862025.1 Actinomycetota bacterium
TCGAAAGCCGAGGGTACGTCGCGGTGCATGGTCGAAGGATCATTCTGAACCAGCCCGACCTGCTGCGCCGGCGAGCTGGCCGTTGACCGCTGCCGCCTTGCCCTCAATGGCAAAATGTCGGCAAGTCAACAGTCATCCTGTTGGGGACCGGACTGAGCCAGTCGCTTTTTCTGAAATCCTCTTTTCGAGGTCGTGCAGCGGCTGAAGGAGCCTGGGGATCACGGGGAGAGGCATGCGCGTAACGGTCTGGGCTGCCGTGGATCGGTTGCTACACCAGGAGTCGAAACGTTCCGTTACGGCGGGAATACCGCCTGCGTAGAAGTCCGGCTGGAGGACGGCACGCTCCTCATCCTGGATGCAGGAACGGGAATGCGGGCGCTGGGCGTCGACCTCGCCGCTGATCCTCCTCCCACCATCCACCTCCTCCTGAGCCACCTTGACCTCGACCACCTTCAAGGCCTCGCATTCTTACTGCCCTTGTGGGACCAAGGGGTGGAATTGCACGTCTGGGACCCTTCATCGAGCAGTCACAGCCTGCAGACGAGAATCGAGAGATACTTCTCCCCGCCGCTGTTCCCGGTCCCCCTACGTGACCTGTCCTCACGAATCCACTTTCACGACGCCCCACGACAGCCCTGGCACATCGGTACCGCTCGGGTCCTCGCCGAGTTCGTGACCCATCAAGGCCCCACGCTCGGATACCGCAGCGAGGAAAACGGTCGCTCGCTCGCCTACCTCCCCGATCATGAGCCCGTGCGAGGACGCAACCAGCTTGGAGGCGAAGTGAGCTCGATTTCGGGGTACCAGGTCGCTCGAGGGGCAGACCTCCTTCTTCACGACGCTCAATACACCGACGACGAGTACGTCCAACGCATGGGCTGGGGGCACTCAACGGTCATCCACGCCACCTCTTCGCCACGACCGTTGACGCCAAACGCCTGGTTCTTTTTCATCATGACCCGCTGCATTGCGACCCTCTCCTGGAAACATTGCTTGCGTATGCACGACAGCTATGGGGCCCCAGCGAGACTCCGCCTGACCTCGCATACGAAGGCATGGTGTTCCAACTTTTGCAGCACTGACAGCTGTACGGGGAACACAGACCCACCTCGCTCTTCAGTCAAAGGTTCTTGCTCGGACCAGCGGAGCGCAGTACGGACGCTCGCCTCGCATCTTGATCACGGCGAGGGCGGTGGCCGTGGCGGGCGAGGGGGCACCGGCACCGGTCGTCGAAGCGCTCGCCAGAGGATGAGCACAGGTACCGGTGCGATGAGGATTCCGGCCACAAAGCCTCCCGCCAGTGTGACTTTGCTGTCGGCGAGGCCAAAGGCCAGCCATACCGCCATGACCGTGACCAGGAAGGCGATCGCCCAGGGGCGAACACGACGGACGACACGGTGCGGGAGTGACAGACTCGAGGGCGCAGCGCCGACGGGGGGCTGAAGTTCGGTTCGGACGAGCCTTCGCACGACCAGCCCCACCACGCGGGTCATCGGCCAGAGGACATAGCGCCGGACCGGTTCGGGGGCGAACGCCGCTGCGACCCGAGCGGTAGTTGCCGCGAGCGCATCCAGAGACTCGCCGACGCCGGGGATCGACCGCTCGTCGATCTTCTCGAGCCCGGTCCGGTACCCCCTGATGAAGGTTCCGACCTCGTGCATCGGAATGCTGAAGTGCTCGCTGATGATTTCTTCCTGCCTACGCCTGACCAGCTCCGCTCGAGGGCCGATAGCCGACTGCGCCGTCGGAGCTTCACCTGTCTCCGGAGGCAGGAGCAAGTCCACGAGGGTGGGTACCGCATCGAGCCTGCCCCACAACCAGTCGTTGTCCCGCCACTCCTTCTTGAAGAAGGCGCTGAAGTTGGCCAGCTCGTTGCCAGCGAGCTTGACGTTGGGCGCCAGGCGGTCATCTGGGACCTGCTCGCCTTCGATCTCGCGCGTCGCCGCCGCCAGCGACTCGAACTGCTGCGCCAGTGGCGTCGGCGCTGCCGCCGAGATGCGGCGGAATTCGATGGGTTCGCCTCCCGCAGCACCGGCCAGGAACTCGGGGAAGCTCACTATTTCGAGCTGGGCCAGGCGAACTGCGAAGCCCTCCATCTTCCGCCGGAGAATCAGGTCGAGCAGTGCCGCGTGACTGTCCTCGGGAAGAGGTGAGGTCGCATCGACGAC
>JALZEO010000175.1 GCA_030862025.1 Actinomycetota bacterium
CCCTGGTGATCCTCACCCGCCAGCCGCCGCCACCGAAGGATATTGCCATCGAGCGGAGCGCCGTTGCCGAGGCCTTCACCGCCGCTGGTTGCGGTGAGGTGGAGGTGCCCAATCTGCAGAGCACACCGCATCTGACAGGAGGGGCGAGTGCCCCATCTCCCAGAGAGCTCTACCCGGTACGCCCCACGAGTCAAGGGCCCCACCTCGGCAACGTCGCCCCTGTCGGGACTTCCGACGGGCTGGACGAGAGGCTCACAACCCACAATCTCGAGCATGGGGCGGTCGTTGTCTGGTACGACCCCGATGCGGAGGTCGACGTAGGAGCCATCGAGGAGTGGGCCACCCAGCGCAACCGGGCGGGCTTCGACCAGGGACGCGGGGGCGCCGGCATCCTCGTCTCCGACTACGGAGATGACTTCACGAGCGGCAAGCCGGTCGCGCTGCGGGCCTGGGCTGCCGCCATCGATTGTGAGCGTTTCGACCCTACGGTGGCCGACTCGTTTCTCATCGAGCGCTTCGGCCCTCATGGCAGCGCTCCCGAGAGGGGCATCGCGGGCTACCCGGAGGGCGTCCTCCAATACGTCGGCGAGGCACCAGCACCTGAGCCGACCAGCGCCGGCCCCGCCGGCTGAGCCGGGCGTCCACCAGAGAGCTCCCGATGGGGGACGGATCGCCTGGAGGCCTACCGGCCCCCGAGGCCGCAGAGCGTGGAGGAGACCCCTGCCGGCAGGGTGAGGACGATGTCACGCTCGTGGAGGTTGAGGTTCAGGTACGTCGGGGAGTGCCAGATCTGGAACTCGAGGCCGACCGGAGACGTGGTGCCGTCGACGTCCCGTAGAAAAACGTCGACGGTGTCAGCGCCCGTGTAGAGCGGAAGCGCCACCGGTGCCGGGACGTGGATCAGCACGTCGGAGGGCACGGCCTTCGCTTGAAAATGCAGGCAGCCCGAGTTAGCCAGGTTCGACTCCAGACCGGCAGAATCCCGAGGCCGAGGGTCAGGACCCGTCGTCATAGTGGTCGGACCGCCCTGCTGGGGACCGACAGGCAGATGTGGCGTGGGACTGACACCGATGTGCAGGATGGCCAGGGCAGCGAGTTCGTCCTCTCTGCTGACGTCGTCGTCCGAGGGCAGCTGGCCGCGCTGACGCATCTGTCGCAGCTCGCTGTACGTGAGCATGTGGGCCAACCCCACCGGTTCGGGCAGCACCAATTCCGAAGGCGGCAGGTCCATGCGGGCGGCCGCGAGCAGTACAACCCGCTGTTGCTGCTCGATGGCGCGTTCCGCGGCGGCGCGGGCGAAGAGCAGACGGGTTCCGTTGGCAGCGAAAAGGGCGACCAGGACGACCGCGCCGGCGCGAGCGAGGCGCCGGTTGACGGTGAGGTCGGACAGGGCGCCCCCCACCGCCGGTATGAGCAGCGCCGCCGCCACGTAGAGGTAGCGGGACAACTCCACCTGGCCGATGCTCCTACCGATCCCGATGAGGGAAAAGAAGACCACCGCCCCCACGGCGCAGGCTGCGGGGGCCGCGATTCGCCCTCGGACTTCGTCGCGATGACGCAGCAACCACAACGCCAGCCCGACAAGGGCGACCACTCCCACGCCGGTCGCGCTGGCGGCGACGTCGAAGGTCGCGTTCAGGCCGTACCAGGCGAAGGCGACGATACGCTGGGGCTCCCATCGCAGGGCACCCATGGCGATGCGACCGATCAACAGCATCCAGATCACGAGCACCACGGCCGGCGGCCCCACGGTGACCAGCCCAGCCCGCCAGCCGCGGCGCAAGAAGGCCACGAGGCCCGCCACCCCCACCATCGTGACCGCCACACCCGACGACAGCAGCCCGCCCAGGGCCAGCACCAACCCCCACAGGTCGCGGCGGTCGAACCGGCCCTCGTGGTCGACAAGGAGGACGTGTCCGAGCCCCAACAGCAGCGATGCGTTGAAGGTGACGGCGAAGGCGCTGAGCATGTTCTCGGCCCCGGCCCCGAATACCAGGAACAGTCCGCTCGTCGCGATCGCAACTCCTGGCATCACGCCGGCTCGACGTTGAACTCGCCAGAGGAGGTGTGCGACGCCGACGTGGACCGCCAACGCGGCAAGCAGGTACGGCCAGTACGAGCGCAGCCCCACTGCGGCGAACAGGCCCCTCCAGAGCACGATAGGCAGCGTCGACCAGTGTTCGTTGTGCGGCACGAACAGGCCCCGTACATCGTCGAGCCGCCGGTCGGTGAGAAAGACCCACTCGTCGATCACGAACCACTGTCCCGCGCCCGCCACGACGAGCACGGCAAGGCCCGACATCAGTGTGAGGACATGTCCGCCGAGGGCCCAGCCTGGCCGCAGGGCGCGTCGGCGCCACTCGTGCGCGACTTCCCCATGCGGGCGACGGCCCGAATCGTTCACGACCTCGGTCAACTCGCGCCAACCTCCAAGGCAGTGATCGCGGCAGTTTCGCATGACCGCGTCCCTTGCGCTCCCCCGCGTGTCGTGCTCCCGACGAGCGCGTCGGCGGCTCACCATAGAACGGAGGCCAGCTGGCACGGTCAGCTCGGGCCACCGGTCGGGTCAAGCACTCCGCCCGTTCCCTCTGCCCAACCCCCGCCTCACCCCGCTACCGCGGCGCAAGCCGCACCCGACCCGGTTCCGGTGCGCACGTGGCGCGATCTGCGGGTCTCGGTTCCACTCTGTACGCACAGTTACGGCCTGTACCGGTTGTCGCTTGGTGCTCAATCTCAACCCCAATATGGTGGTAACCGGGGAGATGGCAGGAGAGGGGCATGACGACAGCAGGATCGTTCCGGGGCGACCAGGGATTGGAGCTCACCTCGGTCGAGTGGTTGGTCGATCATCACCGCACAAAAGAACTGGAACGGCGGCAGATGGTCGAGGACCTCGAACTCGAGCCGGGAGGGGTGGTACTGGACCTGGGCTGCGGACCAGGGCTATGGACGCAACTGTTAGCACAGCAGGTGGGCCCGAACGGCAAGGTCATCGGGGCCGATTTGTCGCCGGGGCTGATCCAGTACGCAGTTGAGAACGCCTGTGCCGATGTGCAGGACGTCACGGATTTTGTCATCGCGGACTTCTACCGCATCCCGTTCGCGGACGACACCTTCGACGCGGTGTTCTTCGGCAACTGCCTCGCCTACGTCCCCGACGCCGTCGCGCTGCTGAACGAGCACAAGCGTGTCACTCGGCCTCAGGGCCGGATAATCGCCAAAGACTTCGACGGGGCGATCATCATCTTCCATCCCCTGGACGTCCAGCTGTCGCTCACCGTGCTGCGAGCGGCAGCGCGGGGGCTTGCCGAGAATCCGCGTCATCCTCCGTTCGACAACTTCGTCGGCCGCAAGCTGCACGGATTCTTCGTCCGAGCAGGGTTTGAAGACGTGACAACCCGCACCTACGCCATCCAAAGGGTGGCCCCCCTGCAGCCCGAGGCCAAAAGGTACATCGCGGGCAATGCAGGGTGGTATGGGCGAACCGCAGCGCCATACCTGTCGAAGAATGAACTGGATCAGTGGCGAGCGGCGTTCGACCCGGAGGCCGATGAGTACATCCTGGACCGCGACGATTTCTACTTCTGCATGCTGGAGATGGTGACGGTCGCGCGGCTACCGTAGCCGGGGCAATTCTCGATGGTCGCTGCGCAGTCCGAGGTCGAGCGCCAAGTTGACCGTCGGGGAGCCAGATTCCACCGGTTTCGACGCCCGGATCCCCTTAGCCCCCGAGGGCAGCCTCGCACCTGCGTGAAGCCACCTTCCGTCTGGTCGATACCCTGGTTCTCGCGTATTCCCATTCCGATTCCCGGCGCTTTGGCCCTCACGACCAGGTTCGAGCGCAGCCATCCGAACGCGGAGTGGATTCACTGTCACGCGGAGCAAATGGGAGACGATGCGCAAGGTTGTTCCCTTGGCGGCAGCTGCCCTCGACGAACCGGAAGAGGCAGCCGAAGTCGCAGGGCTGCGCTATGTGAACGACGACGAGCCGGGTATACGGCGCCGACGGTGCGGCAGAGGGTTCGCCTACTACGACCTGGATGGCAACCTCATCAGCGACGACTCCCAGAGGGAGCGGATCAAGACCTTGGGGGTACCGCCAGCCTGGACTGATGTCTGGATCTGCCCTGATCCGAGCGGCCATCTTCAGGCGACGGGTCGCGACGACCGTGGACGCAAGCAGTACCGCTATCACGAGCGTTGGCGTGAAGTTCGCGACGCTACGAAGTTCCATCGCTTGTCTTCATTCGGCCACGCTCTCACTGCGGTGAGGACGGCCGCGCACCGCGATCTGAGGCTGCGTTCGATGTCGCGCGAGAAGGTCCTAGCCATCGCGGTCGCGTTGCTTGACGAGAGCCTGATCCGGGTCGGTAACGATGAGTACACGCGCACAAACGGCTCGTACGGTCTCACCACCCTACGCTCCGAACATGTCGACCTGTCGTCGACTCAGGTGCGTCTGCAGTTCGTAGGAAAAGGCGGCAAGAAACGCGAGGTGACGGTGCGAGATCGACGCCTGGCGCGCATGCTCAAACGTTGCGAGGAAATTCCTGGTCAATGCCTATTCACCTACGAATCGGATGGTGGGTGGAGTCGGGTCGAATCGGGGGACATCAACGAGTGGCTGCGTGCGACGACGGGGGAGGACTTCACGTCGAAGGATTTCCGTACCTGGGGCGGAACCGTGGTTGCCGCTGCCAGACTGCAGGAGTTGGGGCCGGCCGCGTCCGAGCGGGAGGCGGAACAGAAACTGCTTGTAGCCATGGATGCCGCCGCGGAGCGGTTGGGCAACACTCGTGCGGTGGCGCGAAGTGGCTACGTGCACCCTGCCGTTCCACTCGCCTACACCGGAGGCACGCTGTCGGCATCCTTCGAGACTGCCGAGGAGTCCGAATGGCTGGGTCGCGAGGACGTGGCCGTGCTGAAGATCCTTGATTGGGCCGCTGGGTAACTAGACACCCCCGCCCCGGGCACGAGCACGGCTTGCTGCTTCCCCGACCGACACTCGACGCCCACGGGCCCTTCCGACTCCAGCCTCGCGAGCGATCTGATGGACACGCTCTCTCGTGATGCCCAAACGACGAGCGGCGGCGGTCGCTCCCAGTTCGTAGTAGAGGGCCGCGACGGCCTGGCGCCAAGCAGCAGCGGCCTCGCGTCGCTCGGCTTCCGCGCGGTCGATCCTGGTGCGCGCGGTCAAGGCTTGGGTAACGAGAACTTCCACGTCCATCCCACTGCTTTCCTTCGCCGACCCCGCAGCGTGAAGGCGCCCTACACTGTATCGACTTGGCAACGAAGTGTCTCTCCTCCATGTGTCCGGGACGTTGCTTCCCGTCCAGATGCCGCTCGAGATGTCCGATGGCTTGTGAGTCATTCCTGTTGCTCGTCTGAGGCCGCACGACCAGGGAGGTCGCGCCCGATTTGCCTAAAACAGCCGAATGGACGTGATCGTTCGCCCTGGCCAACCTGCTCACCCACCGGTAGGTCTAGGGGACAGACCCGAATGGGGGCAGATTATGGCTGAACGCCAGAAGACGCGAGCAGAACCCGGCGAGGCGTGGACGCAGACGATGCAGGGCTTCACGGATGCGGCCGTCGAACTGGTCGGCCAGGCGATGCACTGGCAGCAGGATCTCGTGCGGATGTGGGTTGACACCCAGCAGCAGTTGGCCGGCTTCTGGATGCAGGCCCAGGAACAGACGACGCGGACCGACAGGGGCACCAGTCAGGGCACCGCACGGGGCCCGGGCAGCCGGTAACGTCAGTGGCCAGTTGCTGAGGCGGAGGCACTGGCACCTAAACCTCACCTCGAAGGTTGGGCTCGCCCAGGGGAGGTGAGGTTACGCATCGTCTGCTGTCGAAGCGAGCAGGCAGCAGGTGGGGAGTCTAGGGCCCTGGTTCAACCAAGCGTGCCCGGTTTGCGAGGCACCCTGTCTGGGCGGCAGCCTTTGGGAGCGCCAGAGGTTGAATCGTGCCTGTACACCTGGGAAGGCCGCTGGATATTTGGTCATGCTGGGTGGATCGAGGTAGGAGGCCGTCATGCCGGGAGAGTCGCCAAAAGTCACGGATCTATCGTGGGGAAGCGTAGAGACAGAGGCCGGCACTTTCCGGGACGTGAAACTGTGGCCGGGTGGCGGTCGGGGCTGGGATTGGAACGAAACGGGAACAGATCACGTGCCTGGGGTTCAGCCGGCCGACGTTGAGGATTTGCTGAACCACGGCGCTGAGGTGATCGTGATAGCCCGTGGTCAGCAGGGCCGACTCCAGGTGACGGACGAGGCCCTCGCTCGCATCGAGAGCCAGGGTGTGACCGCCGAGACGCTCGAGACGCACGAGGCGGTCGAGCGCTACAACCAGCTCGCTGAGCAGGGGGTCGCCGTCGGGGCGTTGATCCATTCGACCTGCTGACGCGTGGCGCGAGCGGGCCTAGCGGCGACCTTGAGGATGTCGACCTCTGCTTGAGGTGAAGCTGGCTCCCGCGCGCAACCAGCTCAGCGCGCCGAGCGCCGGGCGTCCGAGCCTCCGCGTCAGGGACCGAGCATCGTGGGAGGCCAACGACAAACCTCAGGCTAACGATCTCAGCCCACTCTAAACCATCACGTGAGCCTCGGTTCCAGTGGGTAGATCGGTAGCCGCACCAGGTCATCCCACAGGCCCCACCGGCCCAGGCCGCGTCTCCCTATACTTCGCTGACGCGCCATGACTACTGAACCTTCGCCGGCAACGCTCACATTCCTGTTTGCCGATCTCGAGTCGAGCACCCGGCTGTGGGAGCAGTTTCCCACCGCAATGAACGCCGCCTTGGAGCGACACGACTCGATCCTTAGCAATGCGGTGGAGCTTTCCAACGGTCGCGTCGTCAAAACCACCGGCGATGGCCTCATGGCCGTTTTCCCCAGCGCCGCTGCCGGAGTGACGGCGTGCTTGGAGGCACAACTGCGCCTACTGGGGGAACCATGGGGTCAGACGGGTCCCTTGCTGGTGCGCATGGGATTGCACGCGGGGGAGGCGCAACATCGGGGCGACGACTTCTTTGGGCCCCCCGTGTACCGGTCCGCTCGCATCATGGCGGCCGCTAATGGAGGCCAGGTGTTGTTGTCCGCGCTCGTGGCCGAGTTGGCCGGAGACCGGTTGCCCAGCGACGTCGGACTTCGCGATCTGGGTGAACACCGGCTCAAGGACCTGCTCCGACCAGAACACCTCTTCCAGCTGGTCCATCCCGAGCTCCCAGGCGACTTTCCCCCGCTGGCAACACTCAGTCATCGGCCAAACAACCTCCCGACCCAGGTATCCGAGTTCCTCGGCCGGGAGGCGGAGTTGGTTGCCCTTCGTGACCTTCTCAAAGCCGCAGGCGCGCGACTTCTCACGCTTATCGGGCCGGGTGGCATCGGGAAGACGAGGCTGGCCCTCCAGGCGACGGCCGACCAGATGGAGCATTTCGAAGACGGGTTGTACTTCGTCGACCTCTCTGCCGTACGGGACCAGCAGGAGGCATTCGAAGCCATGATCCGAGCGGTCGGTCTGGTTCGGACGAGCGACGAGCCGCCCCTCGAGGTCCTGGCACATCAGCTGCGGAACAGGAACATGCTGCTGCTTGTCGACAACTTCGAGCAGGTCATGGGGGCAGCCGGCGGTGTCGCGGATCTGCTAGTGCGGTGCCCCTATCTGAAGATTCTCGTGACGAGCCGGGAAGCCCTCAGGGTGCGTGGCGAGCACCTTCTTCCAGTTCCTCCCCTCTCCCTCCCCCAGGACGGCGACGCCCTCACCTCTGCGGAGGCCGTCGCCGGGTACGAAGCTGTGCGCCTATTTGTGGAGCGGGCACGGGAAGTGCGCCCGAGTTTTGCCTTGACAGACGGAAACGCTGCTGCGGTGGCCGAGATCTGTGCCCGGCTGGACGGCTTACCCCTTGCGATCGAACTAGCCGCCGCGCGCCTGAAGTTGTTCTCACCACACGACTTGAGGGATCGACTGCGAAGTCGGCTCGAGCTGTTGCGCGGCGGACCCCGCGATCTCCCTGCCCGGCAGCAGACCCTCCGCAGCACGATCGAGTGGAGTCACGAGCTCCTCGACGCTGAGGAGCGAGCGGTCTTCTGCCTGCTGTCTTTGTTCTCAACTGCCCGGGTGGAAGCCGTCGAAGAAATTGCCCTCCGGCTCGAGCCTCTCCGAGACGTCGACGTGGTCGAGCGGCTCGCATCTCTCGTGGACAAGAGCCTCGTCCGCAGCCAGGAGGGCCCAGGTCCGCAGCGGCTTTCGATGCTCGAGACGATCCGCGAATACGCGGCCGAACGGCTCGACGAGGAGCCGGAGCTCAGGTACGCAGCGAGACAGGCCCACGCTGAGTACTTCTCCGACTTCGCACGCACCAGGCGGGACCGGCTCTACGGATCCGGGCGGGAGGACACCCTCGACGAGTTGGCAGCCGAGATCGGCAACCTGCTGACGGCGTGGCGGTATTGGGTCGGGGCCGGCGACCTCGAAAAGCTCGAGGAGCTTCTCGACGCCCTCTGGGTGCTCCACGACGCCCGCGGCTGGTATCACGCGGCCGTCGAGCTCGCTCGGGATCTGCTCGGAACGCTGTCCGCGGTTCCTTCGACGCCGGACCGCGTCCAGAAGAAGATCACGCTGGCCTCAAGCCTCGCGAGAGGACTGCTGGCGATCAGCGGCTACACCGAGGAGGTCGAGGAGGCCTACAGGCGGGCGCTGGCGCTGTTGGAGGAAGCGGGCGGGCTGCCGCACCTTTTTCCGGTGCTGCGCAGTCTCGCCAGTTTCCACCTCTACCGGGCCGAGTTCGACCAGGCCGCAGCCGTCGGCCGACAGCTACTCGACTTGGCCGAGCAGCAGGACGACGTGGACCTCCAAGTGGAGGGGCATCTCGTGCTGGGAGCGAATCTGAGTTCCCTCGGCGACGTAGCTACGGGCCTGGAGCACCTGGATCGAGCCATCGCCCTCTTCGACCCGCTCCGGCACGTGTCGGGCCATTTCCGTCTCGGGCCAAGCCCGGGGGTGGTTGCCCATACGACGTCGGCGTTCTACTTGTGGTTGCTCGGCTATCCCGACCGCGCCGTCGGACGGGCCGCGCGTGGCCTCGAACTGGCGAGGCAGCTGAACCACCCCTTCACCCTTGCGTACGCATTCTTCCACGTCGGGTTCCTCGACCTGTGGCGGCGGGAGTTGGAGCTTGTTCACGAACGGGCGAACGGGGCGCTGGAGATTGCGGAGCAGCACGACTATCAGGTGTGGAGAGGCCTCGCCCTTGTCCTCCAAGGCGTGGCGATGACCGGTCTGGGCCGTGCGGAGGAAGGCCTCGCTCGCAGCGATCACGGCATCGCTTTGTACCGCGGACTGAAGACGCCACCGGTTTTTTGGCCACCTCTCCTCTCTGTCAGGGCGATTGGCTTCGCCCTCGGGGGTCGACCGGCAGACGGACTCGCTGCAATCGACCAGGCCATCGAGTTGTTTGGGGGACGGGTCAACTTCCTGTATCCCGAGGCGCCGTTGCTCAAGGGAGACCTGCTCCTGACCGTCTCCGGCGCCGCCGCCGCTGAGCCGTGGTTCCGGAGCGCGTTTGACGCCGCGGGCGAGGTCGGAGCTCGCATGTCCCAACTGCGAGCCGCCACCAGGCTGACCCGCCTGTGGCGGGCTGCAAACAACGCTCTCGACGGCACCGAGATGCTGCTCAACGTCTACCAGAGCTTCACGGAGGGCTTCGACACGCCCGATCTCGTCGAGGCACGCGCCCTCCTGGACGGGATCGACACTCCCCCAGGGGTAGCGCCCTGACTCCCCTATCCGTTCTCCCGATTTGGAACAAGCCGCCGAGAGTCGACGATGACGGAAGGGATGTCTCGGCAATCTCGAAGCCTGTGCCTGGAGAGGCTACTCGGGACAAGACAAGCTGGGAGAGGCTCCCGTGAGTCATCCCCCTAACCGCCGACTCTTCAGGCCGACGCAGTTCCAATGATGCAGGGCAATAAGACCGCTCATCTCAGCCCTAGACGGGGAGAAGGACACGCGCCGGATCCCACCACCCCACTTTGAGTCGCGCGCAACGAGAGAGGCCCGAGGCGAAGACCCCAGACAGGGGCAGTACAACGCTTAAGTCAGGTGGCCCACCTTCGAGCGACGGTCTAACGCTTTCGTGGAGACTAATGTGGTGTCGATGCAGGTTCGCTGCGCAGGGAGGGGTTGAGCGCATTTGAGCCCTGGTGGTGGTTACTATCGATTTGACCGTCTCTGCGGCCGGTCAAGGTCATGTCAATCGTCAAGGTGATCGCGACTTGAGTGCCAGGCCCCACCTAGGGGGCGGCGCTGGTCGGCAGCAGGGGACCTCCCGAAGAGGCATCCGAGACTCAAGTCTCTTGGTGCAGTGGCCGAAACTTCTCGCAACGGTTCGAGGAGCCAGCAATGGGACGCACGAAGGCGGTACATATTTGGGTTGAGATGACGGACGAAGGGTTCCTGGCGTTCGCTGACGCCCTTACCGGCGACGCTGACGACCTCGGCCACGACCTCGAGCAACTCATCAG
>JALZEO010000183.1 GCA_030862025.1 Actinomycetota bacterium
GTGATGACTCGCGCCATCGAACGTTTGGCTGAACTCGCCCGTGATCGTGACGACGCTTGGGCACGCCGCGCGATCCTCGAGGTGGCGCGCAGCAAGGCGTCCCTCACCCTGCTCACCGATGACGCGACTTCAACCCTGTCCGTAGGGAGACCCCATGGAACCGCTTGACTATCTCAGAGCGCTTCGGCGGCGCTGGGCGATCCTGCTTGCCGCGGCCCTCGTGGGCGGGGCGGCGGGGTGGCTGACAGCACCAGCGGATGCTTCGACGTCGTCCTCACCGTCGCGGGCGAGCGGGGGCTTGTACAAGGCCACTCAAAACCTCATGGTGGATCGAGAGCAGAGCACCAAGCGCAGCGGCAAGAACGCCGATACGACGAACCTACCGCTCCTGGCCGTGCTCGCCACGTCCGGAGAGCTCCCCCTGCGGGTCGTTGAACGGCTTGGCCTGAAAACCACCCCCGCCGCGGTCGCCGGCAAGGTTGAGGTCGAAGCCGACGAGAAGCTCGACACCTTGCGCATTTCCTCGACCGGCTCCAACCCCGAGGAGACCGCCGCCATCGTCGACGCGTTCGCCGAGGAGATCCTGCGCCTGGCGGCCGAACGTAACGAGGCCCTACGCACCGAGGCGCTCACCCGAGCCAAGTCGATCGCCGACGCACAGCAGGTGCGCATCCGCCACCTCGACGCACGCCTGCTGCAGCTCGCGCCAGGCGGTTCGGAGGCTCGGCTCGTCACGGCCGAACGCGAGGCACTGCTGAAGGTCTACGCCGAGCAGCAGGGCGTCCTCCAAGACCTTCAATCGCAGCCCGCAGCCAGCCCGGGGCTCGTCTCACTCGGTCCTGCGGTGCCCATCCCGTCGGGGACGGGGGAGATGGCAGGTGGGAAGGCACTGCAGGTAGTGGGCGACCGGCGCTCCCGAGCCGGTCTGGGCCTTCTGCTCGGCTTCGCCCTCGGCTGCGCCCTGGCACTCCTCGTCGATCGCATCGACACCCGCGTCCGCAGCCGACGGGAGGCCGAGAGGGCCTTCGGCTTGCCGGTCGTAGCTGAGATCCCCCGTACCCGGCCGCTTTCGCCTCGCGTCAGTGATCAAGGCGGAACTTTCGGTGTCGATCCTGCGACGGCCGACGCGTACGGGCGGCTCGGCCTCGCCGTGCTGCACAGCCCGCGCTGGGTGCTCTCGCCACGCTCCCCCACCATCGCCAACGACGACGAGGAGGACTGGCCCACGCCTGTTCGGCTGGTTGAAGGGCCGACCCGCCTCGTGCTCGTCGCCTCCCCGGGGCGCGAGGATGCGCGGGCGGCCGTCATCGCGAACCTCGCAGCGAGCCTCGCGGCCTCCGGTCGCAGCGTCATTGCGATCGACTGTGACCCCGAGCGGCGTCGCCTCGCTGACCTGCTCGGGGTACGCGGGTCCGAACATGTCCCCGCCCGCGCGGCCGATCCGACTGCGAAGGAGGCGGCGATCGGGCGCGGTGGGGTACGTCCGAGCGCGGTCAGGGGCGTTTGGGTGGTCACACCTGGTGCCTCCGGGGCGGGCCACCTCGCCGATGGGCAGTTCATGCAGTCCTACCTGGAATGGGGCGACGTCGTCCTCGTCGACGCCGGTCCCATTCTGTCGGGTGGCGAAGCTGGCTCCTGGGCGGTCGCAGCCGATGCCGTGCTCATCGTGACCACGGCTGGGCGCACGTCCGCAGAGACGGCCGCTCTGACCCATGAGCACCTTGCCCGCCTTCAGGCCAAGGTGCTCGGGGTCGCTCTCGTCCATGGCGTCGCTCGCATCGCCCGTGGTCGGCTCCGCGGTGCCCCGCCTATGCCAGCCACGCCTCCTCGTGTCAGCTCCACGGGGGTCCCCGCCGGGACGTCGAACCCGTCATCGCCCCCTCAGCGCAGGCGCGAAGAGCCGGTCCCGTCGTCTGGGAGCACTGTCAGGGGCGCGCCCAGCGGACAGGCCACGGCGCAGCGTCTCCAAGCAGGCGAGGCAGTCGGCCGAAGCGACCCCCGCCGCAACGGGGGCAAGCCGGCGTCCGCACGCCAGTCCGTGCCGGCCCGGCCCGAACCGAGTGAGCGCATCAGACCGGTACTCGAGGTGTTGGCGCCTGAGCCGTCTACCCCGGCGCCGAACCCGCAGCGTCGCCGCCCTCGCGGCGAGCGTACGGCGAGCCATGAGCCGATCTGGTCGGTCAGCAGACCATGGCCCTGGGCGACGGGGGACCAGCGCGAGGATCCCAAGGCGGGGGGCGCCCCTGCTTCCGAGCCTCAGAAGAGCCCTGTTGAGTCACCGACCGAAGGGTGAACGTGTCGGACTGGGAGGGTCTGAGGGGTCGGATCGAGGCCGGCTCGGCGCGAGTCTGCGTGATTGGGCAGGGCTATGTCGGCCTGTCGGTTGCGGCGGGTGCGGCTGGCGCTGGAATGACCGTGGACGGTGTTGACACCGATTCCACACGCATCGAGGGCCTCGCCAGCGGTCGTCTGGTGGTGCCGGGCGTAGCTGAATCGACGTTCATGATCGCCTTCGACACGGGACGGCTGCGGTTCACGGGCGACATCGCCGTTGCCCGCCATGCCGACGTGGTACTCATCTGCGTGCCCACGCCGGTGGTGGACCACCGCCCGGACCTGTCCCACATCGAATCGGCGGCGCGCTCGCTGGCTCCCCACCTACGTCCCGGGGCGCTGGTCGTGCTCGAGTCGACCACGTATCCCGGCAGCACCGAAGAGGTCGTACAACCGCTGCTGGAGGCGAGTGGGTTGTCGGCCAGGGAAGATTTCCTCCTAGCGTATTCGCCCGAGCGGATCGATCCCGGCAATCCCAAGTATGACCTGGCCAACACACCCCGGATCGTGGCTGGTGTCAGTCCAGAGGCCGGCCAGGCCGCCGCCGCGTTCTACTCTCGGCTCACCCCTGAGGTGCACGTCCTCACCAGTTGCCGGGCGGCTGAGCTTGCGAAGCTGCTCGAGAACACCTTTCGCATGGTCAATATCGCGCTCGTCAACGAGCTCGCGATCGTCTGCGCCGAGCAAGGCATCGACCCCTGGGAGGTCATCGACGCCGCGGCGACCAAGCCCTTCGGTTTCATGCCCTTCTACCCGGGGCCGGGCATCGGTGGCCATTGCATCCCACTCGACCCCGAGTATCTCGCCTGGCAGTCGCGGCGGGCGACCGGTCGGCGCTTCCGTCTCGTGGAGCTGGCTCAGGACGTCAACGCCGAAATGCCAGCGCATGTCGCGGCCCGTATCGCCGAAGCCCTCAATGACCGCGGCAGGGCCTTGCGGAGGGCCCGCATCCTCGCTCTCGGCGTGACCTACAAGCCCGACGTGGGGGACATCCGCGAGTCGGCTGCGATCGCGGCGCTGCGACGTCTTCACCGCAAGGGCGCGGTCATCACCTTCCACGACCCCTTCATCGCGAACCTCGACCTCGACGGCAACCTGCTCGAGCGCATTCAACTCGACGAAGCCGCCCTCGCCGCGGCGGACTGTGTCGCCCTCCTCACACCGCACGCCTCCTACGATGTCGAGTGGGTCGTACGTCACGCTGCGCTGCTCTTCGACGCGCGCAACGCCACCCGCGACAACCGCGCCCCGCACGTGGTCGTGCTGTGACTCCCCGGATCAACCCCGACGCCGGCCCTGCGCAAGACTCCTCCCGCGGGGATCGTGAGCACTTACCCGCGGCCAGCTATGAACTCCAAGCGGCGACTGTCGCTGTCGCGGCACAAGGCCTCGTGGGTGCGGCGGTGGACGTGCCCAGAGGCCCTCTTTCAGCCGTCTCGTGGCATCACCTTCTCAACGATGTGCGTCGGCACGGCCTCGAGGGACATCTACTCGACGTGATCGTACGCGGCGAACTCCTCGCGACGGCCGAGCAGCGCGAGCAGGCGCAGCAAGCGCATACGGAAGCCACGGCGCTCGCGCTGCTGCTCGAGCGAGAGCTCATGCGTTCGGTGGACCTTCTCGCCACGACCGGCATTGACTACCGGGTCTTGAAAGGCTTGGCGCTGGCCCATCTTGTCTACGCCAACCCGGCGCTGCGATCGGTCACACACCTCGACTTGCTGATCCCAACAGCGGATCTCGACGCTGCCGGAGCCGTCCTGACCGCGAACGGGGCCGAACGGACCCGGCCTCAGTGCCGCTCCGGCCTCGACCGCCGCCTCTGCCGGGCAGTGACCTTCAAACTGCCAGGCGGGGCTCAGCTCGACCTACACGGCAGGCTCGCCCCAGCACCGTTTGGGATGACCGTCGACCCCTCCACCCTGTTCGAGACGATGACGAACTTCGAGGTCGGCGATCGGACGCTACGGGCACTCGGCATGGAGGAACTGCTGCTGCATGCGTGCTACTCGGTTGCGCTCACCGACGTTTCACCTCGGCTCGTTGCGCTCCGCGACATCGCCGAACTCTGCCTCGGGGGAGGGATCGACCCGGGCCGTGTTGAGCTGCTGGCGTCACAGTGGAGTGCCCTCGCCGTGCTATCGCGCGGCGTCGCGCTCGCCTGGGACACGTTCCGCATCGCCGACTCGGTTCCCTTGTCTGTGCGCGCCTCCCGCTACCTGCCGACTCGTCGCGAGCAGCGACTGTTGAGCCTGTACAGAAGATCCACGCAGCGCGGCGTCTCCGCAGCACTCGCATCGCTGCGCGCCATCTCGGGTTGGAGCGGCAAACTGGCTTTTCTCTCCACGGTCGCGCTTCCAGCGCGCTCCTACCTCACCGGCGACCCGAGTCGGTCCTCGCCCAGGGAACAACTGTGACTCGCTTACCGGCCGTGCTCGGCGGCAGTCCGGCGTTCCCGGCTGGGCTTCCCCTGGTGCGGCCAACCCTGCCGGACACGGCGGCGATCGCACGGCGACTCCAACAGGTGCTCGACAGCGGCATCCTCACGAACGGCCCGACCGTGCGCAGGCTCGAGGAGGCCGTCGCCGAGTACGTCGGCGTAGATCACGTGATTGCTGTTTCGAGCTGCACCGCCGGACTCATGCTCGTCATGCAGGCCTGCGGCCTGACTGGACGGGTCGTGCTGCCGAGCTTCACGTTCGCGGCCAGTGCCCATGCGGTGCACTGGGCCGGCGGCCGCCCTTCTTTCGCTGATATCGACCCTCTGACGCTCACTCTGGACCCCCAAGACGCAGCGCGGCGGCTCGACGGCGCCGAGGCCCTGTTCGCGACCCACCTCTACGGTACGCCCTGCGATGTCGAGGGGTTGCAAGAGGTCGCAGGCGGAGCGCGCATGCCACTGCTTTTCGACGCGGCACACGCACTCGGCAGCCGCCGAGGGGGACGACTCGTCGGCGGGTTCGGCGCCGCCGAGGTATTCAGCCTCAGTCCCACGAAGGTGGCCGTCGCGGGAGAGGGTGGTCTCATCACCACAAACGACGGGGCGCTCGCCGAGACGTGCCGGTACGGACGCGACTACGGCAACCCAGGTGACTACGACTGCTTGTTCCCTGGGCTCAACGCCCGCATGTCCGAGCTGCATGCCACCGTGGCGCTCGCCTCCCTGGCCGGGCTCGACGAACGCGTCGCTCACCGAACCGCTCTCGCCCGACGCGTTGAGGACCTCCTCGCGACCTCGACCGCGGTGGGCGTTCCCAAAGTCGCGCCGGGCGATACCTCGACCTACAAGGACCTGACGCTCCTCGTCGACGCTGATCGCTTCGGCCTGAGTGCGGCCCAGCTGGCCACAGCGCTCCGCAGCGAGGGCATCGACACCCGCCGCTACTACCACCCTCCTGTCCACCGGCAGAAGGCCTACGTCGACCTGCCCCCCTCGGCACCACTGCCGGTCACCGATTGGGCAGCCGAGCGGGTGCTCACCTTGCCGCTGTGGTCGCACATGACGACCGCCGACGTCGACCGTGTCGGTGACGCGGTCAGACGCATCGGCGCCCACGCCGAGAGGGTGCATGATGCCCTGGCTGGCTGAGCCGAACGTGGCCCCCCCACCCGGGCCTCCGGCCCGTCCCGGTGCCTCGCCGGTCGTCCGACGCTGGATCTACCGCACTGCGGGCTTCCGGGCACTCGGGCACGATTTCGCCGTGCTCACGACGGACGTGATGCTCGGGCGCTGGCTCGACAGGCTGTTTGCGAATCTTCGCTCCCCGGGGGTGCCTGCCACCGTCTACGGCTTCGCCACCGATGGTCCACCCGAGCGGCCGTACGCGGTGTACGCCAACGACGAGCTCTTGACGGCGTCCGAGCGCCCTGCCTGCGCACTGCGCTATCTCAGCTGGCACGTGAACGTGCATGCCGGTCGGAGCGCCGCAGGGGTCGTGGTGCACGCGGCCGGCGCCGAGCGCGACGGAATCGGAGTCCTCCTGCCAGCCGCTAGTGGCCATGGCAAGTCGACCCTCGTCGCCGGCCTCGTCCGAGCAGGCTTTCGCTACCTCAGCGACGAAGCGGTGTCGGTCGATCCCACCACGTCGCTGCTGCAGCCGTTCCCGAAGCCGATCGCGCTCCGACCCGGCTCCTGGGAAGCGCTCGCCGAGCTACGCCCTGACCTCGACGAACCGCTGGCGCCGTACGCATGCGATGAGTGGCTCGTCGACCCGTGCTCCATCCGTCCCGGCGCGATCGCTCCTCCCAGCCATGCCCGGCTGGTCGTTTTTCCGCGATTTTTGGCTGGTGCCTCCACTCAGCTTGAGCCCATGGGTCGGGCGGAAGCCGTCTGTGAACTTGCGGGACAGACCTTCGATTTCCGCGCTTCAGCGCCTCGAAACCTCGCCGTCCTGGCGGATCTCGTCCGTTCCTGCAGCTGCTATCGGCTCGAGATTGGCGACCTCACGGCTGCTTGCGACCTGCTGGGTGGGCTCGTCAACGACCTTCTCCACGGCAAGGGTGACGATGACAGCTGAACCGGAACATGGCCTCACGTGGCGGCCACGGCCACGACCCCTGGCCGGGGTCGAACTCGACGGGGAGACGATTCTCTACGAAGAGGACAGCGGCGGGCTCCACGTGCTCAACCCGACTGCGACGCTCGTGTGGCGCTGCCTGGACGGCGCCGTAAGCCTCGGTGAGCTCGCCGAGGACATCGCGGCGGCGTTGGGCGCCGACCCTGTGGAGGTCGGGCGGGACCTGCTGGCCCTGACGCAGCAGCTCGACGACGAGGGTCTGCTCGAGCGCAGTCCGGCTCGCGAGGAGCAGCTCTGAATCCCCCTGAGTGGTCACCGTGGCAAAACCAGTGCCTACGGCGCCGCGCCCATGGTCTCAACCAGCTCGGCTATCTCGACGAGCATCCGGGTCAGCTCGTAGTCCTTCGGCGTGTACACCGCAGCGACACCCTGATCGCGTAGCACCGCGACGTCCTCCGCCGGGATGATCCCGCCGACCACGACGAGGGCCTCGTGGCCTTCGGCTCGCAACCCCTCGATGACCTTGGCGACGAGGGAGAGGTGCGAGCCGCTCAGCACCGACAATCCGACGACGTGCACGTCTTCGTCGACCGCTGTGCGCACAATGTGGGCCGGCGTGAGGCGGATGCCCTCGTAGACGACCTCCATGCCGAGGTCTCGAGCCCTGACGGCCACCTGCTCGGCCCCGTTGCTGTGACCGTCGAGCCCCGGCTTGCCGACGAGGAGCTTGAGGCGGCGTCCGAGGCGTCGCTCGATGGCCCGCACCTGCCGGCGGGCCTCGTTGAGGTGGGTTGCGAGGGGACCTTCTCCGTCGCTGGTGACCCGTGATGACACCCCGGTCGGTGCACGGAAGTCGCCGTAGAGGTCACGAAGCACCCCCGCCCATTCCCCTGTCGTGACGCCGCTCTTCGCGGCCTCGATCGAGGCGGGCACGAGGTTGCTGCCAGCCTCGGCTTCCCGTCGCAAGCGGTCGAGCGCGCGGGCGACGCGAGTTTCGTCGCGCTGTCCCCGCCAGGCTTCGAGACGCTCGATCTGACGCAGTTCGGAGGTCTCGTCGACCTTGAGGAAGCCGGCATCGACGCCCGCGGTGAGTGGGGACGGTTCGGCCTGGGTGAAGGCGTTGACGCCCACGACCACCTGCTCGCCGCTCTCGATTCGCCGCAGCCGCTTGGCGTTCGACCGTACGAGCTCGGATTTCATGTACTCGACGGCGGCGAGGGCACCGCCGAGGTCCAGGACGTGTTGAAGCTCCTCCCAGGCTGCCTCGGCGATCTCGGTGGTCTTCGCGTCGACGGCGGGGGCGCCGTCGAACAGGTCGTCGTATTCGAGAAGGTCGGTTTCGTAGGCGAGGACCTGCTGCATGCGCAGGCTGAGCTGCTGATCCCACGGTCGTGGCAGTCCGAGCGCCTCGTTCCATGCCGGCAGCTGCACGGCCCGGGCTCGGGCGTGCTTCGACAGCGTGACGCCCAGCATCTCGAGGAGGATGCGGGCGATGTTGTTCTCGGGCTGCTGCTCGGTCAGCCCCAGTGAGTTGACCTGCACGCCATAGCGGAAGCGGCGCAGTTTCGGGTCGCGCACCCCGTAGCGCTCGTGGGTGAGGCGGTCCCAGAGCTGCACGAACGCGCGCATCTTCGCTGTCTCCTCGACAAAGCGGATGCCGGCGTTGACGAAGAAGGAGACGCGGCCCACCACCGCGTCGAACGCCTGTGCCTGAAGCTGGCCTCTGCCACGAACAGCGTCGAGCACGGCGGTTGCGTTGGCGAGCGCGAACGCGATCTCCTGGACCGGAGTGGCGCCCGCTTCCTGGAGGTGGTAGCTGGAGATGTTGACCGGGTTCCAACGTGGGACGTGGGCCACCGTGTAGGCGATCAGGTCGGCCGTCAACCGCATGGATGGTTCGGGCGGGAACGCGTACGTTCCTCGCGACAGGTACTCCTTCAGAATGTCGTTCTGCGTCGTGCCAAGGAGCTCGCCGGCGTTCGCCCCCTGTTCCTCGGCGGCCGCGATGTAGAGGGCGAGTAGCCACATCGCCGTTGCGTTGATCGTCATGGATGTGTTCGTCCGGGCCAGCGGTATCCCTTCGAACAGCGCACGCATGTCGTCGATCGAGCAGATCGGAACCCCGACCTTGCCGACCTCGCCCCGAGCGAGCTCGTGGTCGCTGTCGTAGCCGGTCTGCGTTGGCAGGTCGAAGGCTACGGACAGACCGGTCTGGCCCTTTTCGAGGTTGGCGCGGTAGAGGAGGTTCGAAGCCGCAGCCGATGAGTGCCC
>JALZEO010000217.1 GCA_030862025.1 Actinomycetota bacterium
TAGGCCTCGTGCCAGAGGTCGTCGAGGGGGAAGGCTCCCGCCGCCCCGATCCCCATGACCGCGAGAGTGAGCGCCGACCAGGGCACGCGCAGGCCGAGAACGGAAAAGCCCACGCTGGCACGGTCAATCGTGGCGAAGAGGGCGCTGATGGCGGTGGCGTACACGAGGCCCGCGAGGCCGACGAGGATCATGGTGTGGGAGGGTGTGAACAGGGCGTCGTCGCGACCGAAGTCGATGTGCCAGGCGACGTCCCAGTAGAAGCCGGCCACGGCGATCAGCAGCATCATGAGACCGGACAGCACTCCTGCCATGGCCCAGCCCGGGAAGCCGGTGAGGCGTTCGAGGCCATCAGAGATCTGCCGGAAGAAGAACTTGACCGGGCTGCCCCGGAACTCGGTGCGCCCAGCGCCGAGGAGTCCCAGTACGCAGACGGCGTAGAACCACAGCGGTAAGGCCACATACATCCAGGCGGATCCCCAGCCGTCGACCAGGTCACGCTCCATGCCTACTCCTTTGTGAGAGCAGGGCCTGATTGAGCGGAAGCGCTCGAGGTGCTGCGAACGCCGTGTTCCGGGTTGATACGACCGGGCCGGATCGCCGGACGACCGAGCCCGGTTCGAAGCGGGCGCAGACGGCTATTGAACACGGTTCAATCACTGTACAAGCTATTGACCTTTGAGTCAATAGTAGGGCTACACTGCACCCATGGCGGAGGAGAGGGTGAGGACCCGGTTTCCGATCGATGAGCGCCGCAGCCAACTCGTGCGCGTCGGGCTGCGGGAGTTCAGTCGTAGACCGTACGACGCCGTGTCCATCGACGAGATAGCCACAGCCGCAGGCGTGTCGAAAGGTCTCCTCTACCACTATTTCCCCAGCAAGCGCGACTTCTACATCGCGGTCATCGAGGCCGCGGCCTCGGAACTGCGCCAGGTGACGGAGCCTGCACCGGAACTCGGGGAAATTGAACGTCTCCGGGCGAGCCTCGAGGCTTATCTGTCCTACGTCCAGCAACACGCCGAAGCCTACGTCGCGTTGATGCGCGGCGGCGTCGGCTCGGACGACCAGATCCGCAAGATCGTCGATGAGACGAGAGACGTGGTGGTCGGCCGTGTGTTCTCCCGGCTCGGATTCAATGGCGAGCCCAGCCCCATCCTACGTCTGACGGTTCGCGGCTGGATCGGATACGTGGAGGCGGCCAGCCTCGACTGGCTCGAGCGCCGTGACGCCTCCCTCGAAGAGCTGAGGGATCTGCTGGTGACCTCACTGGTGGTCCTGATGGGGATAGCCCAGGACCTCGCCTCGCGCCCCGCACCGAGAGCGTGAGGACGACCCAACCGCGACTGGAGGCAAGGCGACGTGGGCCCACGGCTGGTCGCCTAGCCGCAGCCGGGCGGGACGAGGCTGTAGAGCCGGTAGGCGAACTCCGTCCAGGTGCCGTTCGATGCGCCGGTTGCCGGGACCACGCGGATGTCGATACGGATGGAGGACTTGCCGGCGGTCAACGTCGGCGGCAGAGGCATCTCGTCGTCACGCCAGCGATGCGGCTGGCCATCGGCGCCGGGGCCCGCGAAAGAGCCGGGGTTGTACCAGGTGCCGGCGAATACGCCGTCAACGAAGACGTCCGCGGTCTGGTTCGCCACGCCATAGTCGAACGTCCGTCTCAGAAAGGCACCGACGTTGCGCGGGTGGAGGGAAAGCGTGAAGCTGCTGCCGGTCGTGTGCGAAACGCCCGTGGCGGAGCTCGTCGGGCTGCCGAGTGCATATGCCTGGGCGGAGGTGAGGTGGTACTCCCGGGCCCCGTCGGAGGTGTAGCCGTGCATGGCGCGGCTGACGGGGTCGGCTGGCAGCAACTCATCACTCGCTAGTGCGGTCTCCACTGGGCTGCCGTACCACAGGACAGCGGCGCGGTAAGGCTCGCGGGACTCGTTCGATGCGCCGTGCTCCCAACGCACCGTGGCCCGCCGGTTGAAGGCGATGCTGTCGGCGATGAGGAAACGGTACAGAGC
>JALZEO010000223.1 GCA_030862025.1 Actinomycetota bacterium
TCTCTTCTCTGCTCGAGTACGTGTCTGAGAGGAGAGAACCGTGCTACGGCAAGATCAACATCTTGTCGTACAGCTTCGGAACGATCGTGGTTCTAGATTAGCTGTTCCCGCGGGGGAGGTCGCCTGGGCCCCGCCTCCGGCTGATCCAGACTCTCGTCACCATCGGAACACCCTTCGACACGTTCCGTACATGGTGGCCAAAGTACTTCACCGATCGCCATGCCCTCCCATCCTCTCCGGCGCGATGGATCAACGTTTATGCGCTGGCCGACGTCCTCGGATCAAACTTCCGCAAACGATCCCGAGCGGAGAGAGCGACGGAGAGTGTCACCCTCGCTAACGGTGGATTCGGACCACGCCCGAAGGCCACCGCTAAGGCGAAGCAGGGTATTGCCGAGGGTGGGGTGGCGCGGGGCGGGGCCGGCTTAGAGCGCTCGTGGGCATTCGAGATGCGTGCGCAGCTCGTGGCTGTGATGTTCGACTGGCGCGAACCTAGGCTTATGCACAACTCGTTGGCGCTCAGTGGGTTGGGACGACTGAGAGACTCGAAGTGCCCCGCTCGGGCTCGGGCAGGAGCTGTGGCCTTCAGGTGCAACGCTGGGAGACAATGGCGTAGGCGTGGGGAGCCGGCAGGCCGATCCTCCCGCGGACCATACCGTCGCATCGGCCGCCCTCCGATGCTCCGCACGAGGGCATTCAGCACCCCCAGGACGAAGCCAACGGCACACTCCCGCAGCGCTTCGCGAACCGGCGCCCCGTCGCGGATCACCACAAGGGCGACAAAGGGAGCGAACATGACTACCGGCAACCAGGCCCCCACCAAGAGCGCCACAACCGAGTCGGGCAGTCCAACTGTCTCGGCGACCACGAACGTGAGCATGACGACGGGCAGAAAAAGAAAAACGCCACCGCCCCAGCAGCAATAGATCGTGAGGATGGCACCGACCCATCCCTCGTTCTCGTCTGCCCAGCGACCGGCACGGTCAAGGGCTCGCTCCCAGCGCTTCATTCCAGAAGGGTGTGGGAGACGCGGGTCAAGGGCAATGCTCCATCGAACGAGCCAGCCCCCGAATCAACGGAAGAGGAGTGAACTTCCCCCTGCGGCCGGACACCTCGGATGAGAGGATGTCCGTATGGCAGAGAAGCGACGAACACCACGCAGGTTCTCGGAGGAGTTCAAGCGGGACGCGGTCGAGCTGTTGCGTACGAGCGGCAGGCCGATTGCGCAGGTCGCCGATGAGCTGGGGCTCTACGACTCCACGCTTGGCAACTGGGTCCGTCAGGCGGAGATCGACGACGGCGACCGCGAGGGGCTGAGCAGCCAGGACAAGGCTCGCCTGGTCGCCCTTGAGCGGGAGAACGCCGAGTTGCGGATGGAGCGTGATCTGCTCAAACGAACCGTGGCCTTCTGGGTGAAGGAGTCGACACCGTGACGCGGTATCGGTGTGTGACCGCCCGGAAGGCCGTTTCCCCGTCCGCCGCGCCTGCCAGTCTGCCGGAGTATCACCCTCGGCCTACTACGACTGGCTGAACCGCCCGCAAGGGCCGACCCAGGCCGAGTGGGACGAGGCGCATCTGATCACGAGATGCGTGACATCCACGCTGAGTCTTGTGGCGTGTACGGCTCGCCGCGGGTGAGCGTCGTGCTGGCGCGTCGTGGTCACCCGACTAATCACAAGCGGGTGGAACGGCTGATGCGCGAGCACGGCATCGTCGGGTACCGGCCGCACAGGCGCCGGTCGCTGACCAAGCAGGATGCGGATTCGCCGCCGCTGCCGTGCACTCTGGCAGGCCTGCCACCTGCGATACGACCGGCCCCAACACCGGCGCACCGCAGCCTCCCGCCGCGAACAGCGACTGCGCGTCGTCAGCCACCCACGCCTGTTCTCATGACCAGCCGTCGTCGGTATAGGGCGGCGGTCACGGTTCGAAGCGAAGCCGGAGCTGACCGGGCCCTGGGGAAGAACGCTGGCCCACGCCAACGGAGCTTGCAGCGGTTCGCGCCGCTGCGAAGCGGGACGTTGTGAGCAGTTCCGAGTGGTCGTTGCGAACGTTGTTCACGTCGGAGGAGACCTGCCGGACGGCCAGCGGCACGTTGTCCCCGGGTGGGGTTAGCCGCAGCAGTTCGTCGCGGCTGCTGGTGGCGTCCAGCCACAGGTCGACCTCGGCGGCGCTGAGCATGACGGGCTGGCGGTCGTGCAGATCGCGCATCTGCCGGCCAGCGTCGGTAGTGACGATCGCGACGGTCAGCAACGGGTCGGTGTCTGGCTGGGTCGGGTCGTGCCAGGAGGAGGCGATCGCGGCCAGGATCAGCCGCTCACCGTCTGCGTGGTGGACGAAGTAGGGGATCTTCATTGCGCCGCAAGAGGTGCGCCACTCGTAGAAGCCGTCCACAGGCAGCACCACCCGGGCAAAGTCGAACCCGACGGCGAACATTCGGTCGGTGAGCTTGTCGGCGCGGGCATTGATGGGCTGCGGCCGGTGCTTGGCGGTTCTGACCCAGGGCGCGCGGAATCCCCAGTGGGCCGCCACGAGCACTCTCCCACCGCCAGAGGGGAGCAGGGCCGGGACCGGGCGGGTTGGGGCAACGTTCCAGCTAGGCCGCAGTCCTTGGGTGCTGGGGTGAAGCCCCGCGTCGAAGGCGGTCGCAAGCTGTTGGGCGGGGGCCGTGATGACGAGGCGTCCGCACATGCTGACCTCCCAGGCTGCTACTCAGCGTAAGGCAACCTCGCCGGTAAGCGGCGGAGGTGAGCTCCAGTGAGGTGGTGCTGCCTGTCGACTGTCCGAGAGCAGAGGCCGCCGATCCGGGTCTGCGAGCCTCCGTGGAGGATCCCCTAACGAACACACTTGACGGCACTCCCGTTCCGCCCGGAGGAGTTCTCAGACTCCGCCTTCCGGACTCAACTGCAGACGCGCGTCTTCCCCGAACAGTCTTTGGACTGCGGCGCGGTTCTCGGCTTCACCCATCGGCCCCATCCTCCGTCGTCGGCATCTTTCCCGCTACTAGGCGCGGCGTGTCATATGTGCCGACCAGGCCACCGGGCCCGAATTCAAGCCCTCTGAAACGCCGATCGTCGCGTCCCTCCCAGCCTATGTAATGGTAGAAGCGAAGCACGGTTCCATCAGGGTCGGGGATGTCCACAATCTGGCCGTCAGGTCGCTTCTCTATCCCTTGGCATGGGATATCGCGTTCCTTGCAGCGACGGACGAGACCTTCAAGAGCCTTGACGGATTCGACCTCAAGCAGACATACGTCGAAACCGTCGAGCCGGGGACGGATCTCGATAGCCTCGCGATCGCGCAACGCTATCATCACTCCGCTCTCCCGATCGATGAGCCCCGCTCCCCGTAGGACGTCGTCCTCTATAAACTCATTGAGGAGCTCCAGATCGAGCAGGTCCTGGTACCAGGCGACACTCTCCGCGACGTGCGTGACCGGCAGCTTCACCGCCAAAATTTTCCTAATCCCGATCCCCACCGCGCGGACCTTTCTTTGCGTCGGCACCCAATTGGGCAAGTGGACGTATCCACACACTGAAACTTACGGCACCTGGCCGAAACGTCGCGACCTAGTGGACGCCTACGGTGTCCACATCGGTGGCGTACCCCTAAAACTCGGCGGTAACGTAACCACTGAAGGTTTCACAGCCAGTGCGGTCGCCACCCAGCCCACTGACGGGAAAACCGTGGCGGCAGATACACCCGCCCACAACCGGCACTCACCCACGTCCGTGACACTGAGGTCCCACAGACCGGGCTCGTCCCAGCCTCGGCTGATGTCCGATCACCTGAACGCGGCCAACGGGGCCGCTGTCACACGAGGAGCACACCATGGCCAAGAACCTGACGCTCAAGCACCACCGAGGCGCGCCGAGTGACGTCGCCGAGATCCTGAAGAAGCCGATCAGCCAAGAGATGCTCAACCGGGACCTCGCCCGTTT
>JALZEO010000245.1 GCA_030862025.1 Actinomycetota bacterium
GGGCATGACCCAGCACCGGGAGGTCTACGAGGACATAGGCGAGCTGACCGTCTGGGTCGAGGACCTCGAAGAGCGCTGGAAGTACGAGCAGGAACGCCGCCGGGTCTATGTCGTCCCCGGCAAGGCCGCCTTCGAGTTGGGAAAGGTCGTGCCGGCGCCGCCGCCCGTCGCCTGGGAGTACGTGACCTCGCCGCGAAAGCGTCCGTTGTGGCAGGGGATCGACCGTGTCGACTTCGTGAGCGGAGGCCGCCGGGGCGCAGGGACGGTGCAACACTGCGTGCATGGCAGCCAGACGGTGCTCGAGGAGTTCCTCGACTGGCGTCCTTTTCGCTACTACACGGTTCGTTATCAGATCCCCCTCGTGGGTCCGTGGGTGTGGACGGTGGAATTCGAGCCCGCGGAGGACGGGACACGGGTGGAGCTGCGCGGCGATGAGCTGCACGGCAAGCGGCGGCTGGCGTGGGCGCTGATCCGCCCGTTCATGGTGAAGCAGCTGCGCGCGGATCAGGAGCGGCTCGCCGAAGTCCTGGCAGAGCGGACATCTGACGCGGAGGCCGCCGCCGGAAGCGTTGCCTAGACGACGACGAAACCACGTCGCCATCGAGAGCGACGAAGGAAGCAGGGTGAGCGAGCTGCGCGCTGACATGCGGCCCTACGAGGCCGTCACCTACTTCTTCGATCGGGCGGCGGACCTCTGCAAGTTAGACGATGCGGCGCGAGAGGTGCTGAGCGGCACGTACCGGGAGCTGCGTGTGCAGGTGCTCGTCGACCGTGACGATGGTGCACTCGACGTCTACACCGGCTACCGCGTGCAGCACAACGGCGCCCGCGGCCCCTACAAGGGTGGGGTCCGATTCCATCCTTCCGCGCATCTCGACGAGGTCCGTGCTCTCGCGGCGCTCATGACCTGGAAGTCCGCGCTCGTCGATATTCCGTTCGGGGGGGCGAAGGGCGGCATCGAAGTCGACCCCACCTGCATGAGCAAGGCTGAGCAGGAGCGCATGACCCGTCGCTACACCGACCAGATCGCCCACATCATCGGGGCCACCCGCGACATACCCGCGCCCGACGTGAACACCAACGCTCAGGTCATGGCGTGGATGATGGACGAGTACGGTCGCAGGCACGGCCACACCCCCCAGATCGTGACGGGCAAGCCCATCGCGCTCGGCGGCTCGTTCGGACGCGAGGCCGCGACAGGGCGCGGTGTTGTGTGGCTCTTGGGGGAGTGGCTGCGTGCTGCCGACTGGCGGGACGAGAAGGTGACGCTGGCGATCCAAGGGTTCGGCAAGGTCGGAGCGTGGGCGGCGCGCCTTGCGCACGAGGAGGGCTACAAGGTCATCGCCGTCTCCGACGTCAAAGGTGGCATCTACCGCAAGAGCGGTCTCGACATCGACAAGTTGATCGGCCATGCCATCGAGGCCGGTTCCGTGGCCGGGTTCCCGGACGTGGAACCCCTCGACGCCCCCGAGGACGTGCTCTTCCTCGACGTCGACGTCGTCGTCCCGGCCGCGCTCGGCGACGCCCTACACGCCGGCAACGCTGATCGGGTTCAGGCCCGCCTCGTCCTCGAAGGGGCGAACCACCCGACGACCCCCGCCGGCGACCAGGTGCTCGTAGATCGAGGGATCGCCATCCTGCCCGACATCCTCGCGAACGCAGGCGGCGTCATCGTCTCGTACTGCGAGTGGGTGCAGAACATCCAAGAGCTGCGCTGGAGCGAGGACGAGGTCAACGATCGCCTGCGAAGGACGCTGAGCACCGCATGGCAGGTCCTGCGCCACTATGCCGAGGCGAACACGGTCACCCTGCGGGAGGCGGCCTTTGCCCTCTCCGTCGAGCGAGTCGCCGAGGCGGCGACCCTGCGCGGCTACATCTGACATCACCATCCGGGGGAGGATGCGGCTGCCTCCGCCCTGGTCACCGTCTCGGCAGCCCGCGGAGAAAGCAGCCCCACCGCGTCCTTCACAGCCGCGAGCGTCGCTGACGCCGTCGCCCGCGCCTTCTCCGCGCCCTGAGCGAGGTCGTCGAGCACGAGTTCGGGCGTGGCGCTCAGTTCCTCGTAGCGTTCTTGCAGAGGCCGGAGGAAGGTGACGACGGCATCGGCGAGCTCACCTTTGAACTCCCCGTAGCCTCGCCCCTCGAAGCGTCGCTCGAGCGTCGGAAGGTCGTCTCCGGTGACGGCGCTGAACAGGTCGAGAAGGTTCGTGATCCCCGGTTTGTCTGACCCGGCGCGCACCTCGCTGCCGCTGTCGGTCACCGCGCCACGGATCTTCTTCCCGATGGCCTCGGGAGGGTCGAGGAGGTTGATCGTGCCACGTGGTGAATCGAGGGACTTCGACATCTTCTTGTCGATGAGCTGCAGGTCCATGACACGAGCGCCGGCCTTGGCAGTTGTCGCCCTCGGCACCGTGAAGATCTCGCCAAAGCGGTGGTTGAAGCGCTGAGCGAGGTCGCGGGTGAGCTCGACGTGCTGGCGCTGGTCCTCGCCTACGGGCACTTCGTCCGCCTGGTAGAGGAGGATGTCGGCTGCTTGCAGCACCGGGTAGACGTACAGCCCGGCGCTGGCGCTCTCGCGCTCGTGACCGGACTTCTCTTTGAACTGCACCATGCGGCCGAGTTCGCCCATGGTGGCCACACAGTTGAGGATCCAGGCGAGCTCGGCATGCTCGTGGACATGACTCTGCACGAAGAGTGTCACCCGTTGAGGATCGAGGCCCGCGGCGATGAGGATGGTGGCGAGTTCGAGCGTCCTTGCGCGCAGGTTTGCGGGAGCGTGAGGCACGGTGACCGAGTGGAGATCGGCGAGCATGTAATGGGCGTCCTGCTGCCCCTGCTCGTCCACCCAGCGCCGGATCGCCCCGAGATAGTTGCCGAGGTGGAGGTCTCCGGTCGGCTGAATTCCGGACAGCACGCGGGTCACCGTCGCCGATCCTTCCTAGCGAGAGCGCTGCGGGCGTCAGCCTTGCAACTTGAATGCTTAGCGGACGCTGCAGCCCGAAGTGCGAGGGTACCGGCGTGAGGTCGAACATCATGGGCCTCTCAGCGCCAGTGCGCCCTCCCGGTACGCAGCCGGCAATCGCCCAACAAGGTCGCGCCCACCACTTCCTCGATGAGAGGCTGGAGGAAGGGGACGCTGAGCTGGACCACACGGGCGGGGCGGGAGTACTCGCCAGCGCTTACGTGGAGGGAGACCTCGGCCAGCCGTCCACCTCGAGCAACGACGGCCCGCAACCGCCCGCGACCGCCCGAAACCGGCCGCGCGTCCGGGTCCTCCTCGAGCGCAAGCTGAACCGATCCGGCGGAGCCTCGTGCGATCCATCGTCCATTTCCCGAGCGAAACTCCAAATGGACGCGGGAGAGCTGAAACTCGGTCAGCCAGTGGGTGGCGGCGGCGGTCAAGGTCCCGTCAGCCCAGCCACGCAAGAACGTGACCTCTTCCTCCGCGCCGTCGGAACCCACTGGAACGCTGAGAACGATGGTCGGTGTCGGAGTGAGCCCGAGCCACGCCAAGGGACGGGCCGCTTCTGTCACCCCGGCCAGGACCGAAACGATCGTTCGTCCGTCTTGTACGCGGGGCTCGAGACCGGAGGGCAGCAGGGCGGCTAGCCGGTCATGGCTCACTGCGTCGTCGACAGCGATGGCCTGGCGGATGCGGGCCAGGAAAGGAATCGGATGGAGGGGGACGAGGGTGCGTACCGCGCGTCGGACCCGCATCTCGAGCACGGGCTCAGCACGGCGTGACACTGCCAGCTGCCAGCCGAATCCCAGTGCGAACGCCACGAACAACCCGATGCTCGTTCCCACCATCAGAGCCAGCCCGTCGGGCGCCGCCAGTAGAAGGACGCCGCTTCCGAGCGCCGCGAGGAAGGCCCCCAGGCCGAACAGCCGCACGAGGGGATGCAGTCGCGGTCCGGCCGCTCGGACAAGGGCGAGCCCCACGATTCCGTACACGGCATTGCCCCCAACCGCGCTGAGACCTAGGGC
>JALZEO010000252.1 GCA_030862025.1 Actinomycetota bacterium
CTGATCGATGTCGTGGGCGTGGCCCCGAGCGCGCCGATCACCGCCGTGAAGGTGCTGCGCTGCGACGGGTCCGGCTACTGGTCCGGCATCATCAAGGGGATCGACTGGGTGACCGCCAACGCGAGGAAGCCGGCCATCGCAAACATGAGCCTGGGCGGCCCTCCGAACCAAGCAGTTGACGATGCCATCCGCCGGTCCGCCTCCGGCGGCGTCTTCTACGCGCTCGCCGCAGGCAACGAATCGATCAACGCGTGCACCCGCTCGCCGGCGCGCGCCGGTGCGGGCACCAACAACGGCATCGTGACCGTGGGCGCCACCGACAGCTCCGACAAACAGGCGTCGTTCTCGAACTACGGCAGCTGCGTCGACCTCTGGGCACCGGGCGTCTCCATCCTCTCCACGACGCTGAAAGGCGGGACGACCACGCTCTCGGGGACCTCCATGGCGTCGCCCCACGTCGCCGGCGGCGGGGCCCTCTACCTGTCCCGAAACGCCACGGCGCCTCCCGCCACGGTCGAATCCGCACTGAAAAGCGCCGCGACAACAAGCCGGCTGAACGTCGGCAGCTTCTGAAAAAGTGCGCCGGCGCTTCGCCCGCGTCATCCGTTCCTGCGGCGGCTCACAACCCCCGCGATGGCTTCCGCCGAAGCGGCGAGGAACGCGTCGACCTCCTTGGGGGTGCCGACGGTGACCCGGATGTGCTCCCCGAGCCCGTAGGGGGAGAGTTCTCGCACGCCGACGCCACGTTCGCCATACGAAGCCACCACAGGGCCGGCGGGCTGTCCGACGTCGACGAGTAGGAAGTTGCCGAGCCCGTCCAAGAACCCGACCCCGAGTTCGCACAGGCCCTCGGCCATGCGCGCCCGCCCGTCGAGAGTCCCCGTGATCGTGCGCTCGAGGTGCTTGCGATCCCTGAGGGCAGCTGCCGCGGCAGCCTGGGCGAGGCTGCTCAGGTTGAAGCGAACCCGCGACGAGTCGACGGCGGCGACGAGATCGCGTTGCCCGAGGAGGTAACCGACACGCAATCCCGCGAGCGCGTAGGCCTTCGAGAACGTCCGGGTGACGGCGAGGCGGGGGTGCTGCAGGCCGAGTTCGGCCACCGTCGCATACCCGCGTTGACCCTCGGCAAAGTGATGGTAGGCCTCGTCGATCACCACCATCACATGTTCGGGTACCGACTCGACGAGATGGCGCAGGTCCTCACCCCGGAAGTGAGCGCCGGTCGGGTTGCTCGGGTTGTCGATGAGCAGGATCCGGGTGCTGGCGCCAATGCGTGCGAATAGCGCATCAGGGTCGCGCGCGAACCCTTCCGTCAGGGGTGCCTCCTCGAGGTGGGCGCCGACGGTCTGCGCGGCCAGCCGGTAGACGATGAAGGCTCGCTCATAGGTGAGGACAGCGGGCGGCGCCGGTCCGGGCTCGCGGCAGGCAAGTGCGACGAGGTCCATGAGCAGGGCGGCCGAGCCATGGCCGACGGCGACCCGCTCGATGGGGACGGTCTCCTCGCGGGCAATCGCATCGCGCAGGGCGACGCTCTGGTCATCGGGATAGCGATGAACCTCTCCAGCCGCGCCGCGAAGCACATCGAGCACCGCCGGTGAGGGCCCGAAGGGCGACTCGTTCGAGGACAAGCGGACCGCCAGGCCCGGAGGCGGTCCCACCGCTGCGGACGCGGCCCGCGCCATGGGGGCCTCGTCGCTGCCGGCAACGCCGGCATGGAGTGGTCAGAGGTAGAGGCCCGTCGCGCCGTCGCGGCGGGTGGAGGCGACCGCGTGGACGTCCCGCTCGCGTACGATGAGGTAGGACTCGCCTTGGACGTCGACTTCGATGGCGTCATCCGGTAGATAGAGCACTTCGTCGCCGGTGTCGACCTGTCGCACGTGGGGCCCCACCCCGATCACCTCGCCCCACATGCCCTTGCGGTCAACGGACTGCGCGGTCGCAGGAATGAGGATTCCACCCTTGGACCGTCGCTCCGCGTCGGCGGGAACCGCCACGAGGATCCGGTCCCCCAGCACCGCCACCGACCGGCGTAGGGAGGAGGCGCTCAGGGCCGAGGTCGTAACGGAGTCGAGAG
>JALZEO010000290.1 GCA_030862025.1 Actinomycetota bacterium
GCCAGGGTCCACCACGACCAGCCGGGGGTCTATGCCCGCCGCGACGCAGCGTTCCAACCCCTCCCCTAGGAAGTCGAAGACTTCGGCGACGACATCGGCGTAGACGGGGTCGCACTGCATCGTCCGAGGCGTGCCCCGCATGTGCATGAGCACGTAGGGCACGCCCAGCTCGGCGACCGTGCCAAGCAGCGCCGCGTCGAGGGAGCCACCGGAGACGTCGTTGACGATCGCGGCCCCCGCCTCGACTGCGGCCTTGGCGACTGCGGACTTGCTCGTGTCGATCGAGACGAGACCCCCCTCAGCCGCGAGGGCCTCGACGACCGGCACCACCCGACGCAACTCCTCGTCCTCGGGCACGGTTTCGGCGCCGGGGCGCGTGGATTCTCCGCCAACGTCGACGAGGTCGGCACCGGCCGCTGCGAGCGCCCGTCCCTGCTCGATGGCGAGACGGGGATGACGTTTGCGGTCGTAGTACTGGCCGCCATCCGAAAAGGAGTCAGGGGTGACGTTGAGGACTCCCATGACGAGCGCTCGATGATGGCAGTCAAGTGCGCCGGCTGACGTGGCGAGGTCGGGCGCTGGGCCATGCCATGCGACGACGGCATCGTGCAGCGCCTCGGCGAGGGCCTCGGCGTAATCGGGCCCGAGCACAGCGTCCACCGCATCAACGAGACGCGAAGGGGTGGACGTCGTCGTCAGCCGGCCCTCTTCGATCGTTGCCCCGGTACCAGCCTCGGTCAAGGACTCGGCGACGCAGAGGGGGCTCGGCATGCGGCTGATGGTGACCTTGGCCGGTCCGCCGTCAGGGACAAGAGCAGCGTCAAGGACGCGGACCAATGGAGGCCTGCCGGCCAGCCGGTCCACAGCCCTCATGGCGCAGATCTCCGCCCGCGCAACCTGGTGGCCATTCGCACCACACCGACCAGGATCACGACAGGCGTGGCGAGGACACGAAAGCCATGGCCTCGGCGCGGGTACGGGGGTCCTCGCGGAAGGTGCCGCGCACGGCGCTCGTCACCGTCTGTGAGCCAGGCTTGCGCACCCCCCGCATCTCCATGCAGTAGTGGCGGGCCTCTACCACCACGAGCACCCCGCGCGGCTCGAGCATCTCGACCAGCGTGTCGGCAATGACGCTGGTTAGACGCTCTTGGAGGCTCGGACGTTTCGCGATCACGTCGACGAGGCGGGCCAGCTTCGACAGACCGGTGATCTGCCCGCGCGTGTTAGGGATGTAGGCGACGTGGGCCCGACCCACGAACGGCAACAGGTGATGCTCGCACATCGAGTACAGCGGAATGTCGCGGACCATCACCATCTCGTCATGGTCCTCTTCGAACACCACCGCCAGGACATCGCGAGGGTCGACGAGCAGACCGGCGAAGATCTCGTCGCATTCGCGTGCGACCCTCTCCGGAGTTTCGCGCAACCCTTCCCGCTCGGGGTCCTCGCCGATGCCTTCGAGGATCAGACGCACGCCGCGCTTGATCTTGTCGTGATCGAACGAGGTGACAAGGCTCGGTCCGGCGACGTAAGGCACCTGCCACGTGGCCTGGTCGTCCCGCAGGATAGGCTCGTGCTCACTCATCGGTACGCACCTTCTCACGCTCGCGGGAGGGGAGCGGGCGCTGCGGGCCGTGCGTGCATGTCCCGGGGTCCCGCTGGCCCCCGGCTGATCTTGACCCGCTGGGTGATCAGAGGCGGGGGCCTCGCGCCGAGCCTTCTCAGGGGGGCGAGACGATACGACAGCCTGTCGCGTGCGCCCTATTCCTCCACGGCACGTGGGTCGGGCGCCCCCGGTGCCGAGGAGCGACGCGAGCGCGTGCCCGCGCCCGAACCTTTGCGAGACCTTGCACGCTGACCGTTGCCGTGACCGTTCGTGGTGGGGTCGAGCCGCCGCAGGGCCTTCAGCACCGTAGCAGAGCTCTTACCCGCAGGAGCGGTGACTGCCCGGCTCGGACGCACCTTGATCGGGGCGAATAGCTCTTCGATCTCGTCTCGGTCGACGGTCTCGAGTTCGAGCAGTCGAGTGGCGACTGATTGGAGCACCGTAGCATTCTCGACCAGGATCTCGAGGGCCTCGTCGTGGGCCTCGTCGATCAGCCGGCGTACCTCCTCATCGATCTCGTAAGCGACCTCGTGCGAGTAGTCCTGATGGGTTCCGAGATCGCGGCCCAAGAAGGGTTGATGGTCCTTCTGGCCGAGCACGACCGGGCCGAGACGCTCACTCATCCCGTACTGGGTAACCATCTCTCGGGCGGTGGCGGTGGCACGTTGAATGTCGTCCCCGGCGCCCGTCGTGACGTCACCGACCTTCAGCTCCTCGGCGACCCGACCCCCGAGCATGACCGCCAGCCGGTCGATGAGTTCCCCGCGTGCGACGAGGTACTTGTCCTCGGTCGGCAGCTGCATGGTGAACCCGAGTGCACGCCCCCGCGGAATGATCGAGATCTTGTGGACCGGGTCGGCGTTCGGCAGCGCATGCCCGACGATGGCATGACCGGCCTCGTGGTAGGCGACGGTCCGCTTCTCCTTCTCGGACATGAGGCGGGTGCGACGTTCCGGGCCCGCTACCACCCGCTCGATGGCCTCCTCCATCTCGGCCATCGTGATCTCCTTCTTGCCGAAGCGAGCGGAGAGCAGGGCGGCCTCATTGACGAGGTTGGCCAGGTCGGCGCCGGTGAAACCGGGCGTCTGGCGCGCGAGCACATCGATGTCGACGTCTTCACCGAGCGGCTTGCCACGCGTGTGCACCTTCAGGATGGCCTTGCGACCGACGAGGTCGGGACGGTCGACGACGATCTGACGGTCGAAGCGCCCGGGGCGCAGCAGGGCCGGGTCCAGAATGTCGGGCCGGTTCGTGGCCGCGATCAGGATGACCCCGGCGCGCATGTCGAAGCCGTCCATCTCGACGAGCAGCTGGTTCAGCGTCTGCTCACGCTCATCGTGGCCACCTCCTAGTCCGGCGCCGCGGTGGCGCCCGACCGCGTCGATTTCGTCCACGAAGATGATGGCCGGAGCATTCGACTTGGCCTGTTCGAACAGGTCCCGTACCCGCGACGCACCGACTCCGACGAACATCTCGACGAAGTCGGAGCCGGAGATGGAGAAGAAGGGAACACCGGCCTCGCCGGCGACGGCGCGTGCCAGCAGTGTCTTGCCGGTCCCGGGCGGCCCGTAGAGCAGCACTCCCTTCGGGATCTTCGCCCCCATGGCCTGGAACTTCTGCGGACTCTCGAGGAACTCCTTGATCTCGCGCAGCTCCTCCACCGCCTCGTCGGCCCCGGCGACGTCAGCGAAGGTGACCTTCGGCTGATCCTTGGAGACC
>JALZEO010000238.1 GCA_030862025.1 Actinomycetota bacterium
ATACGGCACCGATACCGACGAAGGTCATCTTCACGATGGTGGGGAAGCTGCTCTCCCCCACGAACGTGGCCTTCGCTGCCTCGAACGGGCCGAGTCCGGCCCGCGCCGGGTGGAAACCCGCCAGTCCAGTCACCTGTGGGGCAAGCTCGTCGAGGAGCTCCGCGGGTACGTCAACCGTGACAGGCACGCGCTCCCCGGAGGCCTGCATGCGTTCCACGGTCACCGCTACCAGGCCACTCCGCTTCTCAGCAGCAAGGTCGGAGCGTCCCTCGATCGGCTCGTCCGCGACGGCAACGATGCGATCATTGCTCTGGAGACCAGCTCCTGCCAGGGAGGAGCCAGGCTCGAGGACGCCGACGATGACAGCCGGGGTGAGTCGGACGTGCCGTGCCCCTCCATGCCCTACGACCGCGAGCCTGATCTGCTCGCCGGCGTGGGCGGAAATGACCGCCCTCGCCTCGTCGAACTCGTGAACGGGGTGGCCTTCCACGGCAACGATGCGATCGCCTGGACGCAGCCCTGCGTTGTCGGCTGGAGATCCGGGCAGGACCGCGTCCACGACGGGCAGCGGCTGCCCCCCGAAGGCCCAGAGTGCCAGGAACAGCACGGCGATCGCCTGAACGAAGTGCATGGTCGACCCCGCAGCGAGCACAATCGCACGTTGCCAGGGGGGCCGGTCGTGGAAGAAACGCCCCGCGTCGCCGCGTAGGACGCGGTGACGGACGTCCCCGACCCTCCCCGTGTCGACTAGGCGCTCGGCAGCCAGGCTGGTGAAGATCTCCGCGACCTCGCGCGGGTGGGGGTCTTGACCGGCTCGGCGCGCCGTTTCGTCGACGAGCCAGGCCCGGTCCTCGTCGGGCACTCCGCGCCGGGCGAGCTCGTCGCCGAGTCGCCGCCAGGTAGGGGCGGGGATGGTCGGCACCTGTGCAGGCGGAACCCCCTCGACCTCGGCGACCTGGCGCCGGTCTGTCCCGACCACCTCGGGGTCGAACCCGGCCTCGGCCACCGGCCGCTGTCGGGTATCGCCGAGGGACATCCCGGCAATACGGACGAACCCCCCCAGGGGCAGAGCTTTGATGCCGTACTCGGTCTCACTCCGACGGATAGACCACAGAGTCGGGCCGAAACCGAGAAAGAAGCGCTCGGCGCGCATGCCGAACCATCGGGCGGTGACGAAGTGGCCCCACTCGTGCAGGCCGATCGAGATCGCGATTGCGAGCACGAACAGCAGACTGCCGATCCAGTTCGCCATGCTCATCCCTACGTTTCGGCTGCGTCAGGTCTCCCGGCCGGGTTAGGGGCCGCGACCGGTGACCCCGGTGGCCAACAATTCCTCGGTCCTCGCTCGCGCCCAGCGCTCAGCCTCCAGAACGTCCTCGAGGGTCGGTCGCGTTCCCGCCGGGTGATGGTCGGCGAGCACGGACTCGACCGCTTCGGTGATGTCGAGGAAGCCAATCCGCTCCTCGAGGAAGGCCGCAACCGCCTGCTCATTGGCGGCGTTCAACACGGAAGGGTACGTGCCCCCGCGGCGACCGGCTTCCAAAGCGAGGCCCAGACCCCGAAACGCCGCCCGGTCAACCGGCTCGAAGGTCAACGTCTGCGCCTTGGCCCAGTCAAACGCGCTGAACGTATGCGGCAACCGTTCGGGCCAGCCGAGGGCGACCTGGATCGGCAGGCGCATGTCCGGCGGGGAGAGCTGGGCGAGGGTCGAGCCATCGACGAACTCGACCATGGAATGCACGATCGACTGGGGATGGATGATCACGTCGAGCGCGTCCCACGTCACGTCGAACAGCAGGTGAGCTTCGATGAGTTCGAGTCCCTTGTTCATGAGGGTGGCGGAGTTGACGGAGATCACCGGTCCCATGGACCAGGTCGGGTGGGCGAGTGCTTCGTCACGGGTCACATGGGCTAGCTCCGTGCGGCTGCGTCCGCGGAAGGGACCCCCGCTGGCGGTCAGCAAGAGCCGTAAGACCTCCTCGTGCCGCCCCCCGCGGAGGCATTGGGCGAGCGCGGAGTGCTCGCTGTCGACCGGGATGAGAACGTCGAGCAGGGGGCGATGGGCAGGCAGGTCGCCGCGGGACCGGCGGCGCGCGGCGTCCACTACGAGCTCGCCGCCGACAATGAGGCTCTCCTTGTTCGCTAGGGCGAGTGTCTTGCCGGCCTCGAGGGCGGAGAGCGTCGGGAGGAGCCCCTTTGAA
>JALZEO010000314.1 GCA_030862025.1 Actinomycetota bacterium
CCCGCCTCAGGCAGTCGGTCGCCGCTAGGCACCAGAGGCCCCTCCCCGTGCCAGGAACTCGGTGTAGAACAGGCCGAGGCCCACCGCGACCCCGACCCCGGCGAGAATCCAGAAGCGCACGATGACCGTGGTCTCCTGCCAGCCCTGCATCTCGAAGTGGTGATGGAGCGGGGCCATGCGCAGTACACGGCGACCCAGCACCCGGAAGAAGAAGACCTGCGCGATGACGCTGAACGTCTCGATCACGAAGATCCCGCCGAGTGTGACAAGCAGCAGCTGTGTGTTCGTCGACAGGGCGAGCGCCGCGAGCAGCCCGCCGAGCGCGAGCGAGCCGGTATCGCCCATGAACACTTTGGCTGGCGGCGCGTTCCACCACAAGAACCCGGCGCTGGCCGCCATGGCCGAGGCGGCGATCACGGCAAGGTCCGCCGCAGGGGCGGCGGCGATGTTGTAGTCGGCCGGGTGCCGGAGCTGCCAGAACGCGATGATGGTGTAGGCCGCGAGGACCTGCACGCTCGCCCCGGCGGCCAGTCCGTCGAGCCCGTCGGTGAGGTTCACCGCGTTCGAGGTTCCTGCCAGCATGACGAAAACCCAGACCACGAACAGCAGCGAAGGCATCGGCGCGCCGAACTCGCTGACGAACGACAGGCGTTCACTGATGCCGCCGAAGTTCGGCCCCAGGTAGGCGAAGGTCACGGCGATGAGCGCCTGGCCGCCGAACTTCGCGGTCTTGCTCAGCCCGAGGTTGCGCTTCATGCGGATCTTGATGAAGTCGTCGAGGAAGCCGACCGCACCCATGCCGCTGAACGTTCCAAGGACCAGCAGGCCGGTGGGCGTGATGTCGACTCCCACCGCGCGGGCCGAGAGCCAGCCGGCGAGTGCGGCGAGCAGGATCGCCGCACCTCCCATCGTCGGCGTGCCAGCCTTGGCCGCGTGATGAGTGGTGTCCTCGCGGATCATCTGCCCGAAGCCGCGCTGGCGGAAGTAGCGGATGACATAGGGTGTGACCACGAGAGACGCGATGAACGAGACGCTTGCGGCTACGAGGATCGCCCTCACGGAGTCTCCTCAGTTTCCCCCTCAGGCCCTCCTGCAGTGACACCGCCCTCGTCCTTCTCGAGCGCACCCAGGAGTCCGGCTGCAACCGCTTCCAGACCTGCGACCCGACTGCCCTTGACGAGAACCACGTCACCGGGGGCCACCTGCGCACGCAGAATGTCGAGGGCTTCTGAACTGCTCGCCGCGTGCCAGACGCCGCTGAAAAAGCCTTCGAGGTCCGCGCCCTTCGCGATCGGCGCAGCCTCCTCGCCGACCACGACCAGACGATCCACACCCAGTCGCACGCAGTAGCGGCCGATGGCCTCGTGCTCGTCGCGAGAGCCCGGCCCCAGCTCCGCCATGAGTCCGAGCACCGCCCACGAACGCCTCCGTCCGAGAAGCTGGCCGGAGCGTTCTCCGTCGCTGACGAGGCCCAGCTCGCGAGACGGAATGCGGGCGACGGCGACGAGGGTCCTCAGGGCCGCCTGCATGGACGCAGGATTGGCGTTGTAGGCGTCGTTCAGGACCACGACGCCGCCAACCTCCCTGACCTCGCTGCGCCAGGACGACACCCGCGCCGAGGCGATGCCGGCGGCCCCCGTGTCGAGGTCGACACCCACCAGGCCCGCGGTTGCAAGCGCAGCGAGGGCGTTGTTGACCTGGTGCTCCCCGGAAAGCGGGAGGTGAACGGCGGCAGATCCCCAGGGGCTGCGCACCCGGAAACGAGCACGTCCCAGTCGGTCGAGCTGCACGCCCTGTGCGACAACATCGACGGGGACATCCCGTCCCCCAACCCGCACACGGGTTCGGCGACCGAAGGTGACCACGGGAGCACGTGTACGTTCGGAGAGCGCGACCACCCGGGCATCGTCGGCATTCAGCAGGGCGGTCCCGCCAGGTTCGAGCGCCTCGACGAGCTCTCCTTTCGCCACCGCAATGGCATCGAGATCACCGAAAGTCTCGACGTGGGCACCGGCGATAGCGGTGACGATGGCCAGATCGGGTCGCACGAGCGGCATGAGAGCGGACACGTGGCCGATGGCGCGCGCCCCGACCTCGACCACGAGCACTTCGGTGTCGGCCTGAGCGGCCAGACAGGTCAGCGGCACGCCGAGCTCGTTGTTGAACGAACCGGGGGCAGCTACGGTGGGGCGGCCGGCCCCGACCGCGCCGGCGGCCAAGTCCTTCGTCGTCGTCTTCCCGACCGAGCCGGTGATCGCGACGACGATGGGGTCGACGCGATCTCGCACCACCCTGGCAAGATCGAACAGCGCCCTCCGGGTGTCGGCGACGACGACAGCGGAACCGACCCCGTTCAGCTCCCGCTCGGCCAGGTAGGCGGCCGCACCGGCCCGACGGGCGGCGGCGATGTAATCGTGACCGTCCTGGTGTTGGCCCTTGAGGGCGATGAAGAGGGCATCGCGGGGGACGTGACGGGAGTCTGTCGTCACGGCATGTACGAGGGTGCTCGCGTCGCGTGCAGCGACGCGACCGGCGGTCGCTTGCGCAACCTCGGAGAGACTAAGCGGGATCACCGGGACCACCTCCAGGGTTGCGGTCCCGCCCCCCGGGCGCGGGGGGCTGCGCCTGGCGGTGATGCTCACCGTCCCAGCCGAGCTCGGCGAGGATCCCAGCGGCCACCAGGCGGTCGTCGAACGCGACGACCTGCGTGGCGAACTCCTGGGTGGTCTCGTGACCCTTGCCCGCAATGAGGACGACGTCGCCGGGGCGGGCCCCGGCCAGGGCGACCGCGATGGCCCGTCGACGGTCGGGCTCGACCAGCACCTCCGAGCTCACCACGGCCGTCGCGCCCGCGGTCGCCTCAGCCAGGATCGCGTCCGGGTCCTCGGAGCGAGGATTGTCGGAGGTCAGCACCGCACGCCCCGCTTCCGCGGCGATTCGGCCCATGAGCGTGCGCTTCGCGCGGTCACGCTCACCCCCGCAGCCGACCACGACGTGCACCTTCCCCCCGGGACGGGTGAAGGCACGACAGGCGTCGACGGCACGTGCCAGGGCGTCAGGGGTGTGGGCGTAGTCGACGAGAACAGCGAACGGTTGGCCCGCCACAACCGGCTCGAGACGACCGGGGACCCCCTCGCAGGCCGCGATGCCTGCGGCGGCGGCGTCAGCGGGGACGCCAGCACAGGTGGCGGCAAGGTAAGCGGCGGCGGCGTTGAGGGCGTTATGAGCGCCGAGGAGACGGGTGCGAAGGTGCACGCTCGAGCCGTGGTCGACGAGGCGGCAACGGGTGCCACGAAGGTCGGAGACCACGTCGACGACGCGCACGGTCGCGCTCGGAGATGTCCCGAAGGTGGTGAGTGGCACGGTCGCCTCCCGGGCGAGTCGGAGCCCCCACTCGTCGTCCACGCACACCACTCCCCTGGTCGTGAGCTCGGGACTGAACAGACGAGCCTTCGCCTCGTAGTACGTCTCGAGGGTGCCGTGGTAGTCGAGGTGGTCCTGGGTGAGGTTGGTGAATGCCGCCACGTTGTAGCGGGTGCCGTCGACGCGGTGTTGATGAAGCCCGTGGGAGGAGACCTCCATGGCCACCGCATCGACCCCGCGCGCCTCCATCAGGGCGAGCAGGCGCTGCAGGTCGGTTGCCTCCGGGGTGGTGCGTATCCCGTTGGTATAGGCGGCGCCGTGTATGCGTATCGCGATCGTGCCGATGACACCGGTACCGACGCCAGCTGCGCCGAAGGCGCCCTCGAGCAGGTGCGTCGTGGTGGTTTTGCCGTTCGTCCCGGTTACGCCGACTACATTCAGGCGCTGCGAAGGGTGGCCGTGGATGGCGGCCGCGACGTGCCCCATGGCTCGTCTCACCGAGGGCACACGGGCCTGCGGGACGTCGAGATCGAGCCAGCGCTCGACGAGGAGCGCCGAGGCACCTGCGGCGACCGCCTCGGCCGCGAAGGCGTGGCCATCCCACGTGGTGCCTGGCGTGGCGCAGAAGAGCCAGCCGGGCCGGACCTGGCGGCTGTCGTGCGTCGCGTCGACGAGCTCGGCGTCGCCCCGGCGTTCGACGGTGAGGGCATGCGGCCACGCGGGCCCACTCAGGCTCGCGACCACTGCGGCGAGGGAAATGCTCACGGGC
>JALZEO010000330.1 GCA_030862025.1 Actinomycetota bacterium
GCCTTGGGTCGCCCATCAGGCCGACCCGGGTTTCTCGCCGTTGTTATCCGCCGCGCAGGCGGTCTCGGTCCTGAGAAGCGTCGCAGTCGCGTGGCTCGTCCTGGCTGCGCTGCGTTCGCCAGTCTCCGCCACCTCGCTGCGCCCGGCGTCCGGGTCCTGATCAGTCCGGACCCGCCTTTGTCCCGGCGAATCAGGACCGCTACTGCCGTTCCGAGCATCAGTACGGCAGAAAGGTGCCGACGAGGAGGAGCCCAAGCCCGGTGACTGCGGCGAGAAGGCGCAAGTGGCCGTCACCGATCTGCCACGCGGACAGCAGTAGGATCACCGCCACGGCTACGAGCGCGGGTCCGACGCTACGACCGGCGTCCTCCTCGATCTCCTCTTCCTCGGCCCGGGCCACCCGTAGCTGGCCGTCTCGGTCGACCCATACCCCATCGGGCGTGTCGTCCCAGCCTGGTAGCTGCCCACCAAGCTCCCGGAGTTGCGCCTGATCATCTGGCGGAAGTCCCGCTAGTAACGCGTCCCAGGTGAGCAGAAGCTCGGCTCGGAGCGCGTCTCGTCGCTCCTTCGGCACGAGGACGTCGACCCGGCCCGAGACGACGCTGGTTTGCACGGCTGCGCCGCGTCGAATCGCGAGCTCAGCTACTGCTCGAGCGGCGGCAGGGTGGAAGCGCCCAACCCGGGCACTGCTCGTCGTCTGGGCGGTCCCGAGCGCAACATCGCAAGCGGCGCAGACTGACACATCGGGCTCATAGTCGTCACCACAGGCGGGGCAGCGCATGACTCGATGCTAAAGCGACTCGTGCCTCAGGCCCCGCCCTCGGGGTCGTCTTCAGTGAGGAGGCGGTCAAGCAGGGGGTCGTCCTGTGGTGGCAGGTCCACACGCCGCACTGCCATTCCGCCGCACTGGCACAGTTCTGCCCACGCAGGTAGGTCTCGCCGACAGAGCGCACAGACGCGCTCTTCGAGGTCGAGGTTGAGTCGAGTGGTTGCCCGCTCCTCTTCCTCGCCTGAGCGGCGCGATAGGGGGCTCATGTCATCTCCTCCGCGTCGCGGCGCGCATCGAGCGACGCCGCAAGCTTCACCAGCCCGATCAGGCTAGACGCTATTGGTCGATGGGCGTCCGGAGCCGGTACCGTCGCCACGTGACCGTATCCCGGAACCCGCTCGACGTCGTCCGAGATCGCGGCTTCGTGCAGGACGTCACGGACCTGGAGGCTCTGCACCGCCTGTTCGGGACCGAGCGCGTGACCTTCTATACCGGCTTCGACCCGAGCGCCCCGTCGCTCCATACGGGCCATCTCGTGCCCATCATGCTCATGGCGTGGCTGCAGAGACTCGGCCACCGGCCAATCGTCGTGATGGGCGGGGCGACCGGGCGGATCGGAGATCCTTCGGGCCGCGAGGTCGAACGGGCTCTACTACCCGAACACGTGCTCGCGGAGAACCTTGGGCGCCAACGGAAGCAACTCGCTCACCTCCTCGAACTTACCCAACCGAGGCAGGGTCTCCTCCTAGACAACCTTGACTGGTTGGGGCGGCTCGCCTTCCTCGATTTTCTCCGCGACGTCGGCAAAAATTTCTCCGTCAACCAGATGTTGGCTCGCGATTCCGTCCGTCGCCGCCTCGAGCAGCGTGAGCAGGGCATCTCCTACACAGAGTTCAGCTACCAGCTGCTGCAGGCCTACGATTTCGCCCACCTCTACGCCACGGAAGGGTGCCGTCTGCAGCTCGGAGGCTCAGACCAGTGGGGCAACATCCTCTCAGGCATCGAGTTGACCCGGCGCCTGCATGGCGGCGAGGTCTACGGTCTGACCACGTCGCTGTTGCTCGACGCTCAGGGCCAGAAGTTTGGTAAGAGCGTGGGACGGCCTGTATGGCTGGATCCCGCGCTCACCTCCCCGTACGCGTACTACCAGTCCTGGATCAACAGCCACGACGACGACGTCGTGCGTTTCCTGCGGTTGTTCACCTTCCTGTCCGAGCAGGAGATCGATGAACTCGCCCGCAGGCACGGCCAGGATCCAGGCACCCGCTGGGCGCAACGGCGCCTGGCCGAGGAGTGCACGCGAATCGTCCACGGAGACGAGGGTCTGCGTGAGGCCCAGCGTGCAACCACCATCCTCTTCCGGGACGAGCCGTTCAGAGGTCTCGACGACCAGGTCCTCGCGGAGGCGTTCGAGATCGCACCCTCGGTGGAGCTTTCCCGAGCGCGACTCGAGCACGGCATCGGAGTGCTCGAGTTGCTGGTGGAGGCTGGGGCGGCTCCGTCCGTCTCCGAGGCCCGTCGTCTCGTGCGTCAGGGAGGCGTCTACCTCAACAACGTCCGAGTCGACGACGAGCAACGGGTAGTGGTCACCGACGATCTCGCCAGCCCGACGACAATCGTGCTGCGGGTGGGCAAGAAGCGCTACTTCCTCGCACGCTTTCGCTCCTGGGCGGCCGACTCAAGATGAGCTGCCGAGCCCAATACCTTGGGTTGGGCTCAAGGCAGCCGGGCACCGGCGCCGCGACCACCGCAGGAAAGTCGAGCCCTGAGTGCCGCGAGCGCGGGGAATCGACTGGCGACTGCTTCGGCGAATGCGAGGAGGATCCACCTCTCCGACCACTAGTCGAGTCTCCTGACGGGGACAATTCCAGTTTGGCCTGCAAGGACTACCTGCTCTTGGCCTAGCCAGGACGAGCGTCGTGCGCGTATCCTCTGGAGGTGGTTCCTCGTTGTGAGGAGCGTGTGACAGTCCGTGTGCACAGGGGATCCCACATGACCACTCTGGGTCGTCAGGCAACCGTTAGGCGACGTACTGTCGTCGCCATAGCCGTCGCAGCGACGGTGATCCTGCCGCTTGCCCTGCCCGCCGGGGCCGAGAACCTCTCGGCGGGGACGCCCGCGGTGGTCGATGGCCTCCTCGATACGGTCGACGAGGGGGCAGGTACGACCGCTGGGGTCGTACAGCAGACCGGGAGCGGCACTCCGCTCCAGGCCACCACGAACAAGACGTCGAGCACGGCGCAGAAGACCACGACTGCAGCGACGGGCACGCTGCGGCAGCCAGCGAGCCCAGCACCTAACCCGGTGCTGAACCCGCAACAGGGCGCTCCCATCGTGCCTCACCCGGCACCCGCTCCCGCGCCGCCACCGAGCGCACTGCCCATGACGGCTAGCAGCGCGGGCCTGCCTACTCTGTCCTCCGGCAGCGCGTCAGGCCTGCGCGTCGACGCTGCGACGCTGCTTCTGGCGCGCGACGCAACTGCGATGCCGCTCATCGCTGAGGCGCTGTCTGCGTCACCGTCAGGGTTGGTGCTCGTGGCTGAACCCCTCGCACGCAGCTTGAATGCGCCTGTTGGGTCAACATCTGCCGGTACGACGACCTCCAGCAGGGCCGAGGAGGTGCAGAACGCCTCGCACTTGCCCCGCGGCCTGCTGACCGAGGCTCTTATCGCGGCCGCCCTGCTCGTCGCTGCGACCGCAGCCCTCGTCGCCGAGCTGGGTTTGAAGCGTTCATCCCCTCCCGCCACCTAGGCGTGGCTTGAGGGTCAAGCGACACAGCTTCAGCGCCGGGATGGTGTCGTCTAGTCTCCGAGGTCGTCCCTGTGTCTCGGGGCCGGGCGCGCGATGAACCACGGCGAGTGAGGTGAGCGGCGCAGCCCCAGCGAGCTCCACGGCCTGCCACTAGGTTTCCGCAGCGTGACAACACAACTCGACGCTGACTACCCACCAGCTGACCTCGCTGAGGTGCTCGCTGACCTCAGGACCCTGGTTGAGGCGGAGTCCTACACGGCGGACCCTGATGGGTGCCGCGCTTGCGGGGGACGGCTTGCCGAGCTTCTTGCCGCCCGGCTCGGAGGAGAGCCGCAAGTCGGCGACGACGGAAGGGTCGTCTGGGCGGCTGGTGATGACGGCCAGGACGGGGAGGAGGGGAGAGTCGGCCTCGCCTCGGCTGCCGGGACGCGAGATGCGGTAAGGCCGGTACTCATCCTCGGTCACCTCGACACCGTCTGGCCCCGCGGCAGCCTGGCCCGCCTTCCCTTCACGGTCGCTGACGGAGAGGTGCACGGCCCCGGTGTCTTCGACATGAAGGCGGGCTTGGTCGCCGCCCTCCACGCCCTGCAGAGGCTGCAGATCGCTGGTAGCTTGCCGCCCGTCCGTCTCCTCGTCACGACGGACGAAGAGATCGGCAGCCCTCGCTCCCGCCAGCACATAGAACGGGAAGCCGGCCGGTGCGGCCGGGTACTCGTGCTCGAGCCGAGCGGCCCTGGAGGGGCCCTGAAGCGTGGCCGGAAGGGCGTCGCGCTCGGCACGGTGACCGTGAATGGACGCGCAGCCCATGCGGGCGCTGAACCACACCAGGGCATCAACGCGGCTGTGGCCATCGGTCCGCTGCTGCCGGAGGTCGCCGCGCTCAGCGACCCCAGGACCGGTACGAGTGTCACACCGACCGTGCTCGAGGCAGGGGTAACGACGAACACGGTCCCCGACAGGGCGGTACTTCGCATCGACGTGCGCTTCTTCGACCACAGCGAGATAGACAGAGTGCGCGACGCCCTCCTCAGCCTCGTCCCAGGGGGCGGGGCCACCCTCACCGCTGAGCTCGATGTCAACAGGCCTCCCCTGGATGCGGCTGCCTCCGAGCCGCTGTTGCCGGCCCTGCAGTCGGCAGCGGCCGCTGTCGGGCTCGAGCTCCCAACCCAGATCACGGGCGGGGCTTCAGACGGCAACTATGCGGCTGCGGTCGGGGCCGCCGTGCTGGACGGGCTCGGACCGCAGGGCGGAGGTGCTCACGCCGAGAATGAGCACGTCCTGATCGCTGACATCCCTCGCCGTATCGCGTTGCTGACCGAACTCCTGCCTCGGGTCGCGGCTTGTGAACCACGACCTTCTCACCGGGCGGCGTTGTCCCCGTAGTCGGCACCGAGACCAGGACGCTGTGGGACGGCGCCTTCCGCCTGCGGGTCCACTCGCGATACCTACCCACTGACGACTTGAGGTTTCGCAGCCGCACACGCGGTCTGCGAAAAATTGCGTGGGGAATTTTGGCCTCGAGGCGCCTGGTTCAGCCGCGGAGATTTCGCTACGGTCGCGGGCTGTGCCAGGGGGATGCGGGATCCGATCGGCGGTTGCGGGAGCTTTCCTCGCGGCCGTCGTTGGAGCCGTGCTTTTTTCGCCGGCCGCTCATGCGGCTGGACGCGAGGTGCTCGTCGTCGACACCGCTTACGAACCGGCCCTTGCGCGGGTCCAAGCGGGGGACACCGTGGTCTGGCGTTGGGGCTCCCAGAACGTCAGCCCTCACACGGTGACTGCTGTCGACACGAGCTTCGACTCTGATCGCGAATGCCGAGATAGTGCCGAGTGCCGGGCCCCGGGGCATGCTTTCGCTTGGAAGTTCTCCCAGCCGGGCATCTACGCCTACCGCTGCAAGGTGCATGCGGTCATGCTCGGGCGCGTGGAGGTCGCCGAGGCCGGCCCGCAGCAGGAGCCGCCGCCTCCCGCGCCTGCCACGAGTCCGGCGGCCTCCGGATGCCGGCCACAGGC
>JALZEO010000353.1 GCA_030862025.1 Actinomycetota bacterium
GTCGTGGTGAACAACCCCAACAGCGTGCCCGTCGTCATTGACAGCCTGACCGACACCTTCGGGTCGACGAGCTTGGATCTGCTGACAGGGAACGTGCTTGCCGGAACGGCCACGGTGACGTCGAACACCTGCACGACCCTCGCTGGGGCAGTAGTCAGGCCCAACAGCAGCACGCTGGCTGCGGGTGGACCTGCCAGATGTGGGTTCACGGTGACGGGCTACGCCCCACCCGCTGGACAGAGCCTGCCCGACACCGTGGCTGTGGAGGTGTTCGAACAGGGCAAGCCCAGCAACACCGCCAGCGCCGAAGACAGCTCCACCGTCCGGTCAACGACCACGCCCGAGCCGGACAAGCCTGCTATCTCGCTCACAAAAGAGGCGACCATTGCCCCGGACCTCCGTGGTTTGAAGGTGGTCACCTACGACGAGGCCGACGCAGACGAGGAGACCGTCACCTACGTCTTCAAGGTGACGAACACCGGCGACGTAGCGCTCACGAACGTCACGCTCACCGACAACGTGCTCGGTGACATCCCGCTGTCGAAGACCACGCTGCAGCCAGGCGAGTCCGCGACCGGTACCGCCACCTACACCGTCACCCGTGGTGACGCCACCGCCGGAGTCATCGACAACATCGCCACCGTCGCTGGCGTCGCGCCTGATGGTACGCGAGTGCAAGCACGGGACCCCGAGCAGGTCCACGTCGTCAAGTCCCCTGAGCCCAAACGTCCAGAGCCGCCGAAAGGACGCGTGGACGATCGACCGAAGGAGCGGGAAGAGCGCGCGAAGCTGCCTGAGACCGGTGCGGGGATCGGAGCGGCAGGCGGGCTCGGTGGAGGAGCCCTGCTGGCCGGCCTGATCTTCCTGGGACTGGGGAGAGCGGAGGAGAGACGCTCCCGACGCAAGCCACCATCCCAGGACGATGAGCGTGCCCGACCAGGGGCCGGCTAGTTGACCTGCTCAACCGCAAACGCAAAGGTCGGCCGGAGCTGGCGAGCCTGATCCGCCTGAGTCTCTTCGGCCTGCCGTGACCTGGACACTCCTCCCTCGCGCTGCCATGCTGCCGTGACAAACGGGGCAAACGTGACGGAGGTCGACGACAAGACCGTGGCCCTGAGCGGTCCGGCGGTGACCGGCAACTCTACGAGCGCGGAGTTGACGGCGTCCGACGGTGTGGGGAGGTATCGCCACTACGACCACGTCTCGATTGGACGCCCACCACTGGCGCCCACGAGGTCGACGACGCGATTCGGGAGCTGTGGGAGACCGACCTGATCGGCGATTTCGGCTACCCGACCTCGGACGAAGACGAGCACTGCTCTAGGCCGTTCCTCCGGTCCCAGCGAGAGAGGAGTGCCCGTGGGCGTCGTCGTCACTGGTTCGATCGCGAACGATTACCTCATGACCTTCCCAGGCCGTTTCGCCGAGCTCATCGTCCCGGAGCAGATCGGGCGACTCAGCCTCAGCTTCCTGGTCGATGAGCTCGAGGTGAGACGGGGCGGGGTGGCGGCCAACATCTGCTTCGGCATGGCGCAGCTTGGGCTACGGCCTGTGCTGGTGGGCGCCGTGGGTCACGACTTTGCCGACTATCGCGCCTGGTTGGAGCGGCACGGGATCGACACCGCATCCGTGCACGTGTCCGAGTTCAAGCACACGGCCCGCTTCCTGTGCACCACGGATGTGGACCAGAGCCAGATCGCGTCGTTCTACGCGGGGGCCATGGAAGAGGCCCGGCAGATCGAGCTCGCCCCGGTAGCGTCGCGACTGGGTGGCGTCGACCTCGTCGTGGTGTCCCCCAATGACCCCGCCGCGATGGTTCACCACACCGAGGAGGCGCGCCGAGCCGAGATTCCGTTCGTGGCCGACCCGAGCCAGCAACTCGCCCGCATGTCCGGTAGCGACATCCGCGCACTCATCGAGGGGGCTGCCTACCTCGTCATGAACGACTACGAGCGGTCCTTGCTCGAGGCGAAGACCGGTTGGTCGCATGCTGATGTGCTCGCCCGGGTCGCTGTCTGCGTGACGACGCTCGGCGAGCAGGGTTGCGTGATCGAGCGGTTCGGCAAGGAGGATATGGCTGTGCCGGCGGTGCCGGCGACCGTGGTGCTCGACCCGACCGGAGTCGGAGACGCCTTCCGGGCTGGGTTCATCGCGGGACGACTGCGGGGCCTGAGCCTCGAGCGGGCGGCCCAACTCGGCTGCGCGCTGGCTACCCTCGTGCTCGAGGCGGTCGGTACGCAGGAGTACACGGTCGAGTCCGAGTCCTTCCTCAGGCGCATCGGGGCCGCTTACGGTCAGGCAGCCGCGGGCGAGGTGGCGGCGACCCTGCCGTCGTTGAACCCAGAAAGCTGATCTTCGCCCACTCCCGCTAGGATTATCGATAAATCGATGTACCAATAAGGGGAGTTGGGGGGAGATTTGTCGACAGATCGACTTGATCAGTGCGCTTTTCAGTCGCCTGAAGGTGACGGCGGCGGGGTGGCCGGACGCCGCCCGAGGCTTGCGCTGCTGAGCCGGTCGGCTATCCAATCGACGCACCGTGTGAAGGCGACGACGTCGTCCATGTCGATCGCTGGGAACAGCCCCACCCGCAGCTGATTGCGGCCGAGCTTGCGGTAGGAGTCGGTGTCGACGATGCCATTCGCCCGCAGCACCGCGTTCACCTCGCCGGCTTCGAGTTCCTCAGCCAGATCTATGGTCGCGACGACGTTCGAGCGCGCCTCCGGGTCGGTTACGAAGGGCGTCGTGTAGTCCGTCTCCTCCGCCCACTCATACACGAACGCCGCCTTGGTAGCGCAGCCTGCCACCATTGCTTCGAGCCCTCCCCGGGCCAGCATCCAGTCCACCTGCTCCGCGGCGAGAAAGAGCGTCGCGATCGCCGGCGTGTTGTACGTCTGCTGTTCGCGGGAATTGTCGCTGGCGATGGCCAGGTCGAGGAAGGGTGGGACGTAGCGCTCGCGCGTGAGGCGCTGCACCCGCTCGATCGCCCCCGGCGACAGCAGTGCCACCCAGAGCCCCCCCTCGGAGGCGAAGCCCTTCTGCAAGCTGAAGTAGTAGGCGTCGCTGTTGCGCACGTCGATGGGCAGCCCTCCGGCGCCGCTCGTGGCATCGACGAGAACGAGGGCATCCCCGTCCGGCCGAGCGATGTCCATGGCGACACCGGTCGACGTCTCGTTGTGGGTCAGTGCCTGTACATCGACCGCAGGGTCGCTGCGCAGCTCGGGACGGCTGCCCGGGCGGGAAGTCGCACGCACCGGCTCCCGGAGCCAGGGTGCTGCCGCTGTCGACGCGGCGAACTTTGTGGAGAACTCCCCGAAGACGTAGTGGAGGCTGCAGCGCTCGACGAGGCAGAACGCGGCGGCGTCCCAGAACGCGGTCGCGCCCCCGATGCCGAGTACGACCTCGTAGTCGTCGGGCAGGTCGAAGAAGTCGACGAGCCCCTCTTGGAGCCGTTCGACGAGGGCCTTCACCGGGGGCTTGCGGTGTGAGGTGCCGAGCAGCGCCGCACCGCGGTCAGCGAGTGCAGCGAGCGCCTCCGGGGGAACTTTGGTCGGCCCACACCCGAAGCGCCCGTCACGTGGCAAGAGCTCTGTGGGGATGAGAAGATCGGCGAGCTGATTGGTCGTCATGACTACTCCGGCGAACCTGGGGCGTGCCCTTGGCTGGCGCTGCAGGGGGGAGTGTGAGTGAACCACTGGGTCGGGGTGCGACCCAACCCAGCCACAGCTGCGGGCTATCCTCGCCCGGACCCGGCGCTTGGGAAGCCACTGTGTCCGCCAGCCCACTGTCCGACCGCGTCCGGCGGATCGAGGAGTCCGCCACGCTGGCGGTGAGCATGAAGGCGAAGGGCCTGAGGGCTGCCGGGGAACCGGTCATCGGCTTCGGGGCTGGTGAGCCTGACTTTCCTACCCCCGACCACATCGTGGTGGCGGCACAGCAGGCCGCCTCCGATCCGGCTGCGCACCACTACTCTCCCGCCTCGGGGCTGCCGGAGCTCCGTGAGGCCATCGTCGAGAAGACCCGGCGTGATTCGGGACTCGAGCTCACCATCGATCAGGTGCTCGTCACCAACGGCGGGAAGCACGCTCTCTACGAGGTCTTCCAGACGCTGCTGGGGCCCGGCGACGAGGCGCTACTTCCGGCACCGTACTGGGTGAGCTACCCCGAGCAGATCCGCCTCGCGGGCGCGGAGCCGGTCATCGTCCCCACCGCCGCGGATGCCGGCTACCGAGTCAGCATCGACCAACTCGAGGCCTTGCTGACGGAGCGCACGAAGCTGCTCGTGTTCGTCTCCCCGTCGAACCCCACCGGAGCGGTCTACCCTCCCCACGAGGTCGTCGCTGTCGGCCGCTGGGCCGCGGAACGGGGGCTTTGGGTCGTCACCGACGAGATCTACGAGCATCTCATCTACGGCGACGCGGAGTTCGCCTCGATGCCAGTGGTCGCTCCGGAGGTCGCGGGCCGCTGTGTGGTCGTGAACGGCGTCGCAAAGACCTACGCCATGACCGGCTGGCGCGTGGGCTGGCTCATCGGACCGCGCGAGGTCGTTGCGGCGGCGACGAGAATCCAGAGCCACCTGACCAGCAACGTGTGCAACGTGGCCCAGCGGGCCGCCCTCGCGGCGCTCACAGGACCGCAGCAGTGCGTCGAGGACATGCGCCAGGCCTTCGATCGGCGTCGTCAACTTACGGTCGAACGGGTGTCCTCGATCGAGGGGGTTGTCTGTCCTGAGCCCTTCGGCGCCTTCTACGCCTTCCCGGACTGTTCAGGAGTGTTGAGCCGTCATCTCGCCGGTCGTAGGGTCCATTCGGCCTTCGACCTCGCCGACACCCTGCTCGACGTCGCGAAGGTCGCGGTGGTACCCGGGGATCCCTTCGGCGGCCCCGGATGCCTGCGCATCAGCTACGCACTGGGAGACGACGATCTAGCCGACGGCCTCGACCGCATCGCGAAGGCTCTCGGCTGAGGCGGGCGGGCACCTGCGGAACGTGTTGGGGGTGCTCTGATTCAGACGAGATAGCAGATCTCGCCGTCGCAGACCCGCAGCACCGCGAACACGGCTTCGTGCAACTTCTGATGCAGCGCCCGGAAGCGGGCCGTCTCCTCGTCGACGTCGTCGGGCGCAGACGGCGCCGGGCCCGTGGGGGGATCGGAGCCGAGTTGGGCGAGCGCGGCGTCCCAGTCGGTTGCTGCCGCGGCCAGCTTGAGCCGCATCGTGGGCGCCTGCAAAAGGGCACGTTCAAGGTCCTGTACGATCGCGACCACAACGTCGGTGCTCGTCCGCACCCCGGGCGTGGACAGCAGGTGGAGTGCCTGCAGCTTGCGCATGGCCATGGCCGCTATGAGGAGGGGGTCACCGAGCTCCTCCACAGCAGAGTCGATCGCCTTGAGGTCGATGGTCACGTTGTCCGGCACGTCGAACCAGGCCCGCAGGGTCTCGAAGAGCTCGGCGGTCACGTCGTGCAGTGCAAGCAGCTCGTCGGGCTTCGGAATCGTCTCCACGTTGGCCCGCCCTCCCGCCGCCTGCGGCGGCTTCCCGGGCCCGACGGTACCAAGCCGGGCCGCCGGGGGTGACCGCCCGGTCGGGATCAGTGGAGGTAGCCGGCCAGCTGTTGTGTGAGCTCTCCGCCTTCGTGGTAGCCGACGAGGCGGTGGAGGGGGACCCCGTCGAGGAAGAGGAGCATGGTGGGAAGCGCCCGAACGTCATAGCGCTCCACGAGTGCGGGCTCGGCGTCAACGTCGACGCGCAGGACTCGCAGGCGGCGATAACGTTGATCGACCTCGTCGAGGACGTTGTCCTCGAAGCGACAGGGGGCGCTGTCGCGCGACCAGAATGCCACGAGCACGGGCACGTCAGCTGCGATGACCTCGCGGTCCCAGTTGGCGGCTGATACGAGTCGCCGTCGGCCCACCATCGCCTCCTGGTGGCGAAATCGCCCGAGAGGCAGCCGCTCGCCACGCAGTAGCGGCAGGCCCGACCAGCCGCTGCGGGGCGGGACGCTCGGCTACTCCCGGGACCACGCACTTCGAGCGTAGTCGTCGGCCTGGTCAGCGGTGCCAGCCTGGCTTTGTCCTCCCGCCGATTGGGGAGCAAGATGCCGCTGTGATCGTCCTGAGTCTTGTGGTCGCGCTCGTCGGGAGCGCCATCGTGGTGGGCACACTGCTGTCGGCGATCCGCACGGTGGTGCTGCCGCGTCCCTATCCGGTGCGGCTGAGCAGGCTGGTGTTCCTGGCGACCAGAGCGGTGTTCGACCTGCGGACGCGGCGTGCCAGCAGCTACGAACAGCGTGACCGGATCATGGCCATGTACGCACCGGTGAGCCTGCTGCTGCTACCTCTGGCCTGGTTCGTCTTCGTCATGACCGGGTTCACACTGCTGTTCTGGGCCGTCGGCGAGCGGCCACTCACCGCTGCCCTGGTAGCCAGCGGGTCATCGTTGCTGACCCTCGGCTTCCAACGGCCACAAGAGCTGGCTGGCATCCTCCTCGCGTTCCTCGAGGCAGGGCTCGGGGTGGCGGTGCTGGCGCTGCTGCTCGTCACTTACCTCCCTTCGATGTACGCGGCCTTTTCCCGGCGTGAACAGGCGGTGACGTTGCAGGAGGTCCGGGCGGGTAGCCCGCCCTCGGGTACCGAGTTGCTGTCCCGCTATGCCCGCATCAGAGGCCTGGGCGACCTCGACCCGGTGTGGCATGAATGGCAGGGCTGGTTCGCCGACGTTCAAGAGACCCACACGTCGCTGCCTGCACTGGTCTTCTTCCGTTCCCAGCAGCCCGACCAGTCGTGGATAACGGCGGCTGGGGCCCTGCTCGATGCTGCCGCGCTGTTCGTGGCGGCGGTCGATCACTCGCAGGTGGTCGACGACCGCCATGGCCAGGTGCACGTCCCCGAGGCGGAAGTGTGTATCAG
>JALZEO010000021.1 GCA_030862025.1 Actinomycetota bacterium
CCCTGCCCGATCCTCACCGAGCCCCGCAGCGCGGCAACCCCCGCAACCCCGTGTCCCGCGCACCAGCGGGACAGCCCCCGCACCACCTCTTGAGCGGCGAAGGGGTCGACGAAATTGGCCGTTCCCACGGCTACGGCCACCGCTCCAGCGAGGATGAGCTCGATGGCATCTCTCCCGCTGGACACACCCCCACTGCCGATAATGGGCACGTGCGGAAGCGCCTGGTGGACCTGCCAGATGTTGCGGACGGCGAGCGGTCGTACCGCTGGACCCGAGAGGCCTCCGACGACGTTCGCGAGCTTCGGACGGCGCGTTTCCACGTCGATTGCCATGCCCAGCAGGGTGTTGATGAGGGACACGCCGGTCGCGCCAGCCGCGACGACCGCCTGAGCGATCTCGGTGATGTCCGTCACATCGGGGGTGAGCTTCGCAAAGACGGGGACGCCCAGCTCCTCGCAGACGGCCGAGATGACGGCACCCGAGGGCTCGGGACGGCAGGCGAAAACGATGTTGCGGTCCTCCACGTTGGGGCAGGAGATGTTCACCTCGACCGCGACGATCCCAGCCAGTCCCCCCAGCTTGCGGGCCACCTTCCGATACTCGTCGATGCTGGTACCAGCGATCGAGGCTATGACCGGGACAGCACGTTGCCGCAGCCACGGCAGATCCTGCGCTATCCAGGCGTCGACGCCCCTATTCTGCAGACCGATCGCGTTCAGCATGCCGGACGGTGTCTCTGCCATCCGCGGTGTTGGCAGCCCGCCCCGGGGCTCCAGCGTCAGCGACTTCACAATCACCGCGCCGAGTTCGTCGACATCGTAGAAGCGGTCGACTTCACGGCCGCTGGCGAAGCAGCCGGAGGCGCTCAAGACCGGGTTCTTCAGACGGATGCCGCCCAGGTCGACCGAGAGATCGACCTCATGGTCTGACGGAGGGTCCCCCTCAGGGCTACGGACGTCGGTGACGTGCTTCATGTGCGACGCTCGCCGACCGGCGACCCTCCGTGCCGCAGCTCCCCGAGCGCGGGCATCGTCACGAACTCCGATTGCGCAGGCGCTTCAACCCAGCGGCTGCGCTCCCAGGCGATGTAGGCGCTGTTCATCACCGGACCGTCGATGCACGAGCGCCGCATGTGCACCTGCCCGTCGTCACCTCGTACCGGCACGACGCACGTCCAGCACACCCCGATTCCGCACGCCATGTGTTCCTCGACTGAAACCCGGCAGGGCAGTTGGCGCATGGCGGCGCGGTGGGCCACGGCCCGCAACATCGGCATGGGTCCGCTGGCATAGACGACCCCGCTGCGACACTCGTCGACGACCTCGTCGAAGACGTCCGTAACCCGTCCGCGCTTGCCGAAGCTGCCGTCTTCGGTGGTGAACCTCGCACTGGCACTCATGCGCTTGGCCTCGATGGGGTTGAAAATCCGCTCGGCCGTCGCGGCCCCGATGATCATGTCTACCCGCTGCGCCCGGCGTTGCAGCCGTTCGGCGAGGAAGAACAGGGGGGCCGCCCCGTAGCCCCCGCCGATCAGCAGGCAGGACGTGCGCTGTTCCGGCAGCGGGAAGGCGGCTCCCAGAGGACCTACGAGGTCGAGCGTGTCGTTGGGTCCCTGATCGCCGAGCCAGCTCGTGCCTGGCCCGTGCGCGTCGAAGACGAACTGGACGGTGCCTCCCCACGCCCCGTGCCGGGAAGTCCGGTAGATGGAAAAGGGGCGGCGTAGCAGCGTGGCTCTCGTCTCGACTCCGACGTTCACGAACTGACCGGGCTCGGCCCGTTCGGCTATCTCGGGAGCAGCCGCGATGAGTGACAGGTAGGACCCTTCGCGGCGACGGTCGATGATCGGGCAGACAACTCGCAACGCGCCAGCGTCGGGTCTCCCCCTGACGACCCGGCCCCCGCTGCGGGGTAGCACGGTCACGACGAACTCGAGGAGGAGGTTGGCGCCGGAGGGGCGGTGCCAGCGACGCGACGGTGGTACTCCTGCAACGACCCGACGCCCAGCCGACCATGCTGGAGCGACTCGATGCCCTGAATGGCTGCCAGGATCCCCGACATCGTCGTGATGCAGGGCACCCCGTGGGTCACGGCCGCCGTGCGGATGAGGTAGCCGTCGCTGCGGGGACCACGCCCGAAAGGCGTGTTGAGCACGAGGTCAACCTGTCCGCCCGCGATGAGGTCGACCACGTGCGGCTCGCCGATGGGCCCGTCGGAGACCTTCGCCACGAACGTCGCAGGCACGCCTGCCCGTTGCAGAACCTCGGCCGTGCCTTCGGTCGCGAGGATGTCGAAACCGAGGTCGACGAGCCTTTTCACCGGAAACACGATGGCGCGCTTGTCGCGGTTCGCCACGGAGACGAACACGGTTCCGCGGGTCGGCAGCACCATCTTGCCCGTCCCCGCCTGTGATTTAGCGAAAGCGGCGCCGAAGCTCGCGTCGATGCCCATCACCTCTCCGGTCGAGCGCATCTCGGGGCCAAGCACAGAATCCACACCGGGGAAGCGGTCGAACGGCAGCACCGCTTCCTTCACCGCCACATGGTCGACCCGCAACCCCGTCGTCGCGTCGACGGCCGGGAGCAGAGGAGGCTGCGCGCCCGAGGGCTCACGAAGGTCGGCGATCCGATCGCCGACGATGACACGCGCGGCGACCTTCGCGAGTGGCACGCCAGTGGCCTTCGAGACGAACGGCACGGTCCGTGATGCCCGCGGGTTCGCCTCGATAACGAAGAGGACGTCGTCTTTGAACGCGAGCTGGACGTTCAGTAAGCCCTGGACGCCGAGACCACGCGCGATCGCCTCGACGTAGTCCCGTATCGTGGCGAGGTGGCTCTTACCGAGCGTGTACGGGGGAATGACACAAGCCGAGTCGCCCGAGTGGATTCCCGCCTCCTCGATGTGTTCGAGCACACCCCCGACGTAGAGCTCCTCCCCGTCGTAGACGGCGTCGACGTCGATCTCGATGGCGTCCTCGAGGAAGCGGTCGATGAGGATCGCGGGGGCTTGCAACGGGGCGGCGGCGATGGCTCCGGCGAGGTAGTGCCCGAGCATCTCCTCGTTGTAGACGATCTCCATCGCCCGTCCTCCCAGCACGTAGGAGGGGCGCACGAGCACCGGATAACCGATCGTGGCGGCGATCGCCTTCGCCTCCTCGAACGACCCCGCGACTCCGCCGGGTGGGGTCGGGATGCCGAGGTCGGTGAGGAGCGCGCCGAAGCGCCCCCGGTCCTCGGCGGCGTCGATGGCGTCGGGTGACGTGCCCAGCACTTTCACTCCAGCCGCCTCGAGCGCGCTCGCGAGCTTCAACGGAGTCTGTCCCCCGAACTGGACGACCACTCCGACAGGCTGCTCCCGCTCGCAGACCGCCAGCACGTCTTCAAGCGTGAGCGGCTCGAAGTACAGCCGGTCGGCAGTGTCGTAGTCCGTCGAAACCGTCTCGGGATTGCAGTTCACCATGATGGTCTCGTAACCGGCCTCGCGCAGCGCGAAGACGGCGTGGACGCAGCAATAGTCGAATTCGACGCCCTGGCCGATGCGGTTCGGGCCACTGCCGAGCACCACGATCGAGGGGCGAGTAGCGCGGACGACCTCGTCCTCCTCCTCGTAGGTGGAGTAGTGATAGGGCGTGTAGGCCTCGAACTCGGCCGCGCACGTGTCGACCGTCTTGAACACCGGGGCGACTCCGAGTTCGTGGCGGCGGGCGTTCACTGCCCCTTCAGACGCATCGAGCAGTCGGGCCAGCTGGACGTCGGAGAACCCGTCGCGCTTGGCCTCAACCAGCAGCTCGCGAGGCAGGGCGTTGAGGCGTTGGACGGATCGGATCTGGTCGCGACGCTCGATGAGCTGGGCGAACTGATCGATGAACCAGGGGTCATAGCCGCTCAGCGCGGCGATCCGCTCCAGCTCCCAGCCGCGCGTGAGAGCCTCGTCAACGGCCCTCAGGCGAGCGGCATGTGGCCGGCGCAGCAGCGCCTCGAGGGCATCGTCGGCAAGGCCACCGCGCTCCTCTGCGACCTGGCCGCGCCCCTCCGGGGCGACCCCGAACCCGATCTGGCCGTCCTCCAAGGAGCGTAGGGCCTTCTGGAGTGCCTCCTTGAAGGTGCGACCGATCGCCATCACCTCCCCGACCGACTTCATCTTCGTGGTCAGGACGTCATCGGTGCCGGCGAACTTCTCGAAGGCGAAACGGGGCGCCTTCACAACGACATAGTCGATGGTGGGCTCGAACGCGGCGCGGGTGCGACGGGTGATGTCGTTGGCGATCTCGTCGAGGCTGTAGCCGATCGCGATCTTCGCGGCGATCTTCGCGATCGGGAATCCGGTCGCCTTCGAAGCCAGCGCTGACGAGCGCGACACCCGGGGGTTCATCTCGATGACGACCTGACGCCCCGTGTGCGGATCGACCGCGAATTGGACATTGGAGCCGCCGGTTTCGACCCCGATGCGACGCATGACCGCGAAGGCCGCATCACGCATGCGCTGATACTCGCGGTCCGACAAGGTCATCGTGGGCGCAACCGTTATGGAGTCCCCGGTATGTACTCCCATGGGATCGAGGTTCTCGATGGGGCAGACGACGACGCAGTTGTCGTGCAGGTCGCGCATCACTTCTAGTTCGTACTCCTTCCACCCGAGCACCGACTCCTCGATGAGCACTTCACCCACCGGTGAGTCGGCCAAGCCTTGAGGAACCATCCGGCGCAGGTCGTCCACGCTTCGTGCCACCCCTCCGCCCTTGCCTCCGAGTGTGAACGACGGGCGTAGCACGAGTGGGAGACCGAGTTCGTCGACGGCGGTCAACGCCTCGTCGAAGCTGCGGACGTAACTCGAGCGCGGCACCTCGAGCCCGATCTCGGTTACCGCATCCTTGAAGCGCTGGCGATCCTCGGCGGTGCGGATCGCGTCGAGGCTGGCACCGATCACCTCGACTCCGAACCCGTCGAGCACGCCGCGTTCAGCGAGTTCGACGGCGAGGTTGAGCGCCGTCTGACCGCCGAGTGTGGGCAGGAGGGCTTGAGGACGCTCCCGCTCGATGACGGCTTCGACGGCCTCTGGCGTGAGCGGCTCCACGTAGGTTGCGTCGGCGAAGTCCGGGTCGGTCATGATCGTGGCCGGATTCGAGTTCACGAGCACGACGCGCAACCCCTCCTCACGCAGCACCTTGCAGGCCTGGGTCCCGGAATAGTCGAACTCACAGGCCTGACCGATGACGATGGGACCGGATCCAAGCACGAGGACCGAACGAAGATCTGATCGTGGTGGCATGGTGCTCCTCGTCAGCCCGGCTCGGCGCCGGTTACAGCGCGGTCCCGGGAAGCGTGTGGTCCCGCTCGCCCACTGCGCTGGCCTCTTCGCTGGCAGCGTGGACCATGACGATGTCGGAGGTGTTGACGAGCACGGTCTCGGCCCGCTCCCGCCCCCCGGACAGTTCGTAGACGGCGTCGAGGATCGGCAGGAAGTTCGGCGGCGAGATGTTCAAGACGTCAGAAATGCGCCGGTTGTAGGTGCGGGTTTCCACCTGCACTTCGCCTTCAACCACGCAGCCGTTGCGAAGGAAGACCTTGACGTGAACAGGTCGGGTCCTTGCGACATCACTCACCTGACTCCACCTTCCTCTCGCTGCGCCACTTCCACAAGCCGGGAGAAACGCTCGAACAAGTATTCAGCGTCGTGGGGACCGGGGGCCGCCTCCGGGTGGTACTGGACGCTGAAGGCAGGCACGTCGAGACAGACGAGACCTTCACACGTGCCGTCGTTGAGGTTGAGGTGGCTGACCTCCACCTGGCCGTGCCCGGCGGTCTCGTACAGCTGAGCTTCGACCTGTTCGCCCAGTGAGGCGGCATCCACCGCGAAACCGTGGTTGTGGCTGGTGATCTCCACCGTCCCGTCGGCCCGCCGCAGGACCGGCTGGTTCACTCCGCGGTGCCCGAAGCGCAGCTTGTACGTTTCCGCTCCTAAGGCATGCCCGAGGAGCTGCGAACCGAGGCAGATTCCGAACACGGGGACTTTGCCGAGGAGGCGGCGCAACGTCTCGATCCCGCCCGTCACAGCGGCGGGATCCCCGGGGCCATTCGAGACGAAGATTCCATCGGGGTCGTGGGCGAGCACCTCCTCCTCGCTGGCGTCGGCGGGTAGGACCACGACCTCGAAGCCATGGCGAGCCAGATTGCGCAGGATCGAGCGCTTCACCCCGAAATCAAGGGCTACGGCGCGATGCCGCGGCCCTTGTCGCCCGACGTCGCCGGGCAGCGTGTACGGCGACGAGGTCGTCACCTCGCGGGTCAGGTCACGACCGATCATGCCCGGGCTTTCGAGCACCTTGGCATGAAGAGCGTCGACGTCGAGGATCTCGGTCGAGACGCCACAACGCATCGCTCCCTGCTCGCGGATGCGCCGGGTGAGTCGGCGTGTGTCGACGCCTTCGACTGCCACGATGCCCGCCTCGCGCAACGCGCTGCCCAGGTCCCCTCGTGCTCTCCAGCTTGATGGCCGGCGGGCGGCCTCGCGCACGACGAATCCTGATACCTGGATTTGGTCGGACTCGGCATCGTCTGGGTTCATGCCGTAGTTGCCGACGTGGGTGGCGGTCATCACTACGACCTGACCGCGGTAGGAGGGATCGGTGAGGATTTCCTGGTAGCCCGCCATGCCGGTGTTGAAGACGGCCTCACCGAAGCTTGTCCCTTCGGCGGCAAACGAGGTGCCCCGAAAGGCACCGCCGTCCTCGAGCACCACGAGCGCCGGAGCGCCACTCACGTTTGCACCTGCGCGACCTTGCGCAGCTGCTCGGCGAATAGGCTGGTCTCCTCCCGGCTGCCGCAGATGAAGCCTGAATCGAGCTCAGCCGGGGCTCCCTCGGCGGTGGTGTGTCGCCAGCGAACGACGAGGGTGCGACCGGCGGGGGCGGTTTGGGCGGCGTGACCTCGTTCGATCCCCACGGCGAGGATCGGCGCGAGGTGCAGCACCGGCCCGCGGTCGCGGGCGAAGATCAGCCCGTCCTCCTCGATCCACACCGCACACGGTCCGGGACCGAAGACCCCGCCCAGCACTACCCGCTCGATCCAGTTGTGGTCCCGGGTGGTGCCGGTGTAGCGGGCGATACCGTCGGGAGCGCGGGCTGGGCGCGGAACGGTCATCAGGGGCGCGTAGAGGGCCTCATCGCGGCCGCGGCGGTGGACGTAGCTTCGCCACATGCCGTAGGTCGCGCATGCGACGGGCACGACGAGGAAAAGGAAGGTCGCGGCCATGCGTTGCATCAACCGGCTCCTCCCGTCACAACGCCGTCGCGGAGCGTGAAGCGTCCCCCGAGCAGGGTATGCACCGGACGGGTGGTCAACTTCTTGCCTTCGAAGGGTGTGTTTCGGGCCTTCGAACGCAGTCGACGACCCTCCACCACCCACCGGGCCTCCGGATCCACGACGGTGAGGTGAGCCGGTGCGCCCCGCTCGATCGCTCCGCCGTGCCCGCCGACGTCACGTACCGCGGCCGGACCGGTCGTGAAACGGGCGATGACGGTGAGCAGGTCGAGCACGCCGCTCTCGAGGTCGGGGTGGGGAGCCTCAGGGTCGACGAGTCCGGTCATGACGACCGCGAACGCCGTCTCCAGTCCCAGCATGCCCGGTGGGGCCTGCTCCCACTCCTGGTCTTTCTGCTCCGGCGGGTGGGGGGCATGGTCGGTGGCCACCGCATCGATGGTTCCGTCTGCCAGGCCTGACCGGAGCGCCGCCACGTCTGCCGCGGTGCGCAGCGGCGGGTTGACCTTGAAGTTCGGGTCATAGGCGGCGACCATCCCGTCGTCGAGGGTCAGATGATGGGGGGTGGCCTCCGCGGTCACCCCTACCCCACGGGACTTGGCGGCACGGATGAGCTCGACCGAACCGGCGGTAGACACATGCGGGACGTGGAGTCGTGCGCCGACGCCCGCCGCAAGGATGAGGTCTCGGGCGATCATGACTTCTTCCGCCTCCCGCGGCCACCCGGGCAGACCTAGCAGCGACGATGTCGCTCCCTCGTTCATCTGAGCACCAGCGGTCAGGTACGGCTCCTCGCTGTGGTTGCACACGACCGCATCGAAGGTCCGTGCGTATTGCAGCGCTCGGCGCATCACGAGCGGGTCAGCGACGGGACGGCCATCGTCGCTGAAACAGTCCACGCTCGCCGAAGAGGCATGCATTGCGCCGAACTCGGAGAGCTCGTCGCCCTTCAGTCCCCTCGTGATCGCTCCGACGGGAAAGACGTCGGCCAGACCGACCTCGCTCGCCCGGCGCAGCACAAGCTCGGCCACCGCCGGCGAGTCACAGACCGGATCGGTGTTCGCCATCGGGCATACAGCCGTGTAGCCGCCCGCCGCTGCCGCAGCCGTGCCGGTCGCCACATCCTCGGCGTCCTCCAACCCCGGTTCGCGCAAGTGGGTGTGAAGGTCGACGAAGCCCGGCATGATCCACAGCCCGCCGCAGTCGACCACGTTGTCGGTGCCGGGCTCTAGTTTTCGGTCGAGCTCGACGATCCGGCCCGCAAAGATGCGTAGGTCTGCAACCTCGTCGCCTCGGCACGCGGGATTGAGCACCCGTCCTCCCTTCAGCAGCAGCCCCCTCATGACCCGCTCCCGCCCCCACGCCCAGCCGCGCTTCCCACCGGTGCGAGTTCCACGCGGGCCCCGAGCAGGAGATAGAGGAGCGCCATGCGTACGGCGATGCCGTTCGTAACCTGGTCGGTGATAACGGCACGCTCGCTGTCGGCGACATCCGGCGCGATCTCAACCCCACGATTCATCGGACCGGGGTGCATGACTATGGCATGGGCGGGCAGGCGTTCGAGGCGTGCAGTGTCCACTCCCCAGAAGCGCGCGTACTCGCGGGTGGTCGGGAAGAAGTGGCGTGTCATCCGCTCACGCTGGACGCGCAGCACGTACAGCACGTCGAGCCCGTCGAGTACCTCGTCAAGATCGGTCGACACCCCTGCCTGCCAGGTCTCGACTCCGGGTGGCAGGAGAGTTGGCGGGGCGACCAGGGTCACCTGAGCACCGACGAGGTTGAGCGCCTGCACCTCGCTGCGGGCTACGCGCGAGTGCAGGACGTCCCCGACGATCGCGACCTTCAGCCCATCCAGCCGGCCGAGGTGGCGACGCATCGTGTACAGGTCGAGCAGCGCCTGGGTCGGATGCTGGTGCGAACCGTCTCCCGCGTTGATCACCTTCGCGTCGACCCAACGCGTGAGCTGCCAGGGGACGCCGGATGACGACGAGCGCACGACGATGGCGTCGACACCCATGGCTCGCAGGGTTAATGCCGTGTCCTTTAGCGACTCGCCCTTGCTCACGCTCGACCCACGCGCCGTGAAGTTGATGACGTCTGCGGAGAGCCGCTTCGCTGCCATCTCAAAGCTGATACGGGTACGCGTCGAGTCCTCGAGGAAGAGGTTGCAGACGGTGCGGCCACGCAGGGTCGGAACCTTCTTGATCGGACGCTCCGCGATCGAGCGCAGCTGCTCGGCGCTGTCGAGGATGACCTCCACCTGGTCGAGATCGAGCTCCTCGATGCTGAGGAGGTGCGGAAGCGCCTTCATCGCTGCCCCTCCCACGCGATTGCGGCTTGTCCCGGCCACTCGAGGTCGACCGCATCCTCGCCGTCGACCTCGACGAGGCGTACCCGCACGTCCTCCTGACGGGACGTGGGCAGGTTCTTGCCCACGTGGTCGGCCCGGATCGGAAGCTCGCGATGTCCCCGGTCGATCAGCACAGCGAGACGGACCGCGCGGGGCCGACCGACTTCCATGACCTCCTCCAGCGCTGCTCGGACGGTCCGACCGGTGAAGAGGACGTCGTCGACGAGCACCACGATGCGACCATCGACCTCGCAGGGGAAGGCTGTCTCACCGAGCGGCAGTGGCCCGCGCCGCGACAGGTCATCACGGTGGAGGGTGACGTCGAGCGAGCCGTGCGGCACGGGGACGCCCTCGATCTCCGCGACGTGGTGGGCGAGACGGGCTGCAAGGGGAACGCCTCGGGTCTGAATGCCCATGAGGACCAGGTCCCCTGAACCTTGGTTGCGCTCGACGAGCTCGTGGGCGATGCGGGTAACGCTGCGAGCGATGTCGTCGGCATCGAGCACGCGCCGTGGCGCGGCAATCGTCACGAAGGCCCCTTCCCGGCCTCGCGGGACCGGTCCTTAAAGGGTCCGTAAAGGGTCTGCTCCCGCGGCAGGCTACCCCGCCTCCTCTACGCCGCCAAGCCGATACCCGGCCAGGGAGGTTCCTCGCGGACGGAAAAACGCGTGAGGAAGCGGGACCCGTGACAGGCGAATCTGGCAAGCGCACTTCAGCGTCGCGTGCTCTCACCCTTGTCGCTGCTTATGGTCGTGCTACGGCTCACCTGTTGGTGGGGCCGGTTGAGGGGGTGCCGCGGGGGAGGGAGCGCCAGGTGCGGCCGTCGCGGGTGATGGTGAGCTCCCCGGTTTGGGGGTCGAGGTGCTGAGTGCCAGCCGTGGCGGTGGACGAGACGGTGCCAGCGTCTGGCGAGGTAGACGAAGTTGTCGGGATGGTGGGCGCCCCGTGTGCGCGGGGCACGAGGTGATGCAGATCCGCCCATCCCAGGGGGGCGCTCGAACCGGGGAAGCGGCAGCCCCAGTCCCGCGCCGCCACCGCCAGGCGGGTCACACCGGGGATGTGGGCGGCCCGGGTCTTGGCCGACACGGCCAGGGGCGGGCCCCGTGTAACAGCACCACCGGCAGCTCCCGAACATACGTTCGCAACCCGACATCAGCAAGACAAGACCGGAAAGCCTGGGGAAAACCCCCACCACCTGCGCCACTGAAGGGCATAGCCCCGGCTGCGGCGGGTCGGTTGTACGTCTCTTGGTCAGCGCGACTGGCTGTCGTACCGTCGTCGAGCAGACGGGCGAACGCCCCTCAGCGGATCGCCGGGAGGTCGTAGGGGCGGACGGTGCTGCGCCCGTTCGCACGCGCCCGCTCGATGGCCTCGCTGAGCATCGCCTCGAGGTGGCCGTTCAAGGCTTCGACGAGGTTCGCGTCGACGCGCAGATCCGAAGCCCTGATGAGCTGCTGGACCCGGCTCGCGACGACGACGCCCGGCGCGTCGTCCAAACGCGCCCCCGCAAGGTCGTCGGGGCGTACCGTGGCACGCCCGTTCTTGCGGGCCCTGTTCATGGCCCCATTTAGGAGTGCTACGACCCGTTGGTGTAATGCCTCGGGAAGCTGCGAATCCGTGCGCAGCTCCGCTTCTCCGATGACCTCTCTCACCTTGCTCACCGCGACGAACAGTTCTGCCATGTCGGATCCTTCCGGGTCGGGCGGCGCGGCGGGGGCTCAGCTGCTCTCGCGTTGCCTGTTTTCCAGCACGGCTGACAACACTCCGTTGACGTATCGGGGAGAGTCCTCCGTCGACATCTCCTTGGCAAGCTCGACAGCCTCGTCGATGACGACCGCCGGGGGGGTGTCTGGCGCGTCCAGGAGCTCGTAGACCCCCAGGCGCAGGATGTTGCGGTCGATCACGGGCATACGCGACACCGACCACCCTCGCGCGTGGCTGGCGATCACCCCGTCGATCTCCTCGCAGCGCTGGGCGACCCCATCGACCAGTGCGCGGGCGAAGTCGTCCAAAGGTGCCGCGTGAGGATCGTCGATCGTGCGTCCGAGCGTCTCGGTGATGTCGCGGCGGAGCACATCTGCCTCGTAGAGCACTTCGAGGGCGCGTCTTCGCGCCTCGTGGCGTGACAGCGAGCCCGAGTAACGACTGGTGGCTTCCCCCGTCACCTCAGGCTCGGGACAGGTATTCGCCTGTGCGGGTATCGACCTTCACCTTGTCACCCATATTGACGAACAGCGGTACCTGGATCTCGACGCCGGTTTCCAGACGCGCCGGCTTGGTCGCGTTCTGCACGGTGTTGCCAGAGACGCCTGGTTCCGTCTGGAGGACCTCCAGGGTGACCGAGGGGGGCAGCTCGACCCCGACGATGCGCCCCTCGTGATCGAGAATGCTGATGGAGTCGCCCTCCCGCAACCACGATTGGGCCTCTCCGATGGCATCCTGCGGGATCTGCTGCTGTTCGAAGGTGTCTGTGTCCATGAAGACGAACATGGGACCGTCACGGTAGAGATACTGCAGCGCGCGCTTCTGGACGATCGCCTGCGAAACGTCCTCGCCGGCTCGGAAGGTCCTGTCGAGCACCTTTCCGGTCTCGACGCTACGGAGCTTCGTTCGCACGAACGCTCCCCCCTTGCCGGGCTTGACGTGCTGGAACTCGATGACCTGCATGAGTCGGCCGTCGACGACGAGCGTCATGCCGTTCTTCAGGTTGTTGGTGGAAACCATAGGTCGGCCTCCGCCTCCGCCTTGCAACCGTCCGGTCGTGTCAGAGGACCATGAGATCGTAGGGAGCGCTCGTGAGGATGTCGGCCGGGCCGGCGGCAGTCACAAGAACGGTGTCCTCGATCCGGACGCCACCGATCCCAGCGAGGTACACGCCCGGCTCGACCGTGACCGTCATGCCCGTCTGGAGGGTAGCACGGCCCCCCTCGGCAAGCGTTGGCCACTCGTGTATGGCCAGCCCTACGCCATGACCGGTTGGATGCAGAAACTGCTCGCTGTGTCCAGCGGCTCCGATCAGCTCTCGGCACGCGTGGTCGACGTCCCCCACGGGCGCGCCGGCTAGGGCCGCCACCACCCCGGCGGCTTGCGCGCGGCGGACGAGGTCGTGGACGTTCCGTAGCTCCTCGCCCGGGTCGCCGAGGGCGACCGTGCGGCTCATGTCGGCGTGGTAGCCGGCGTAGCGGGCTCCGAAATCGAATTTCACGAGGTCACCACGACACAGTTGACGTCGGGTCGGACGATGGTGAGGGACAGCACTGTTGGGTCCCGATGCGACGATCGTTTCGAAGGCCGGAGCCTCGGCCCCAAGGTCGCTCATGGTTCGGTCAAGCGTGGCAGCCACGGCCCGCTCGCTGATTCCAGGCAGCAGAGTCTCGACGACGTGGTTGAAGGCCGTGACCGTGATAGCGCAAGCGGCCCGGAGGGCGCCGAGTTCATGGGCATCTTTGACCGCGCGCAGCGCTTCGACGTGTCCCCCTTCTGGACGGACGATCAGCTTCGCCTCGCGAGCCAGCCTGCGCAGGCTCTCCCCCGCCTCCCACGGCAGCCGGTCGGCTTCGAACGCGACCTCCTTGATACCAGCCGTAGCGAGTCGCTCGACGACGCGAGCAGCACCGCCTCCCCGCAGTAGCGTGCATTCGAGGTCGGGAGCTTCGGCAGCAGCCTGCGTCCCGTAGCGAGCGTCGGTGATCAGGAGGTCGAGGTCACGGTCGCACGCCACGAGGACTTGGCCATTCGTGCCGGTGAAGCCAGTGAGCCAGCGGACGTTGCGGAGGTCGGTGACGTAGAGGGCCGCCAGGGCGTGCTCTGCCAATCGACCCCGGAGCCCGTCGCGCCGGCGGCGGTGGTCGGACTGAGGGATGCCGGGAGCCGCCGCAGGCGGCGGGAGGGTGGGGCAACTGCCGGGAGCCGCCGCAGGCGGCGGGAGGCTGTCACCTGACGAGGTCCCGCTCAAGGTCGGCCGTCGCTTGTCTCTGCCGCCTCTGTCGCGGTCTTGGAACCTCGTTCTCCCGCGCGATCGCCTGCCTCCACGAGCGCGACCGCCGCCCGGACTGCCAGACGGTAGCCGACTGGCCCGAGCCCGGCGATGGCTGCGTCGCAGGCCGCCGCAAGCACCGAACGTTGGCGGAATCGCTCGCGTCCGTGCACGTTCGAGAGATGCAATTCGATCTTCGGGATCGTGAGCATCTCGAGTGCATCGCGCAGCGCGTAGCTGTAGTGGGTGAGCGCACCGGCGTTCACGATGACCGCGTCGGTCCCGTCGCGATGGGCAGCGTGCAGACGGCTGACGAGCGCGCCCTCGAAGTCGTGCTGGGCGTGGTCGAGCTCGGCTCCACATGCCCGCGCCTCCTCCTGAGCCACTTCGAGCAGGCCATCGAGCTCGAGGGTGCCGTAGTGAACAGGGTCGCGGCGACCGAGCTGATCGAGGTTGGGCCCGTGAACGAGCAGAATCTTGATGGGGTCGCTGCCACTCCCACTGCCGTTCCTCACGCCTTCATCTCCACCTCGTCGATGGCCGCATCCACCGCGTCCGGCGCTGGGGTGACGAGGGCCGGCCGGGCCAGCTCTTCGAGCAGGACGAAGCGAACACCTCCCTGGGCCTTCTTGTCGCGCCCCATCGCGGACCACACCGCCGCACGGTCGAGGGGCTGGGTACGCACCGGCAGGCCGAGGCTGCACAAGAGGGCCTCGGCACGCTCCACGAGCGCGGTTGGACCGAATCCGATCCGCGCGCCCAGCCGGAGCGCCGTGCAGATACCGAGGGCGACCGCCTCCCCGTGGAGGTAGCGGGTGTAGCCGGTGACGGCCTCGACCGCGTGACCGTACGTGTGGCCGAAGTTGAGGTGCGATCGCTGTCCGAACTCACGCTCATCGTCGGCTACGACTTCGGCCTTCACGGCAACCGAGCGCAACACCAGTTCTTCGAGCAAGGCGAGGTCCCCGCCGCAGGCCCCGGTGGGATCGGCCTCGAGAAGCTCGAGGATCACTGGGTCCCGGATCAGCCCGTACTTCACGACTTCGGCCAGGCCCGCGACGAGCTCGCGGGGGGGCAGGGTCGCGAGCGCCTCGATGTCGGCGACAACTGCAAGGGGCTGGTGGAAGGCACCGACGAGGTTCTTGCCTTCGGGCAGGTTGACGGCGGTCTTTCCCCCGATGGCCGCGTCAACCTGTGCGAGCAGGGTGGTGGGGACTTGGACCACCGGGACACCCCGATGCCAGGTGGCGGCGAGGAAACCTGCGAGATCTCCGACCACGCCACCGCCGATCGCGAAGATGAGGTCACGCCGCGCGAGTGGGATGCGGGCCAACTCTCGGTAGAGGCTGCCGAGCACGGCGAGATCCTTCGCCTGCTCGCCGTCGGGGACGACGAGCTCGTGCACCTCGAGGCCGGCGGCGACGAGAGCCGCCCGCACCGAGGCGGCATAGCGGCTCACCGGTGGCTGGGTCACTACCACGGCTCGGCGCGTCCCCACCGGCAGCAGCACGTGCCGGGCGAGGTCAACGAGGACCCCGCGACCGATCATGACGCCATAGCCGCGCTCATCGAGGTCGACTCTCACGACCTTGCAAGCCGTCATCGCGCCACCGCTCGTCCGAGCTCGTCGCGACTGAGGATCCCGGGGACGTTCGTTGCCCAGGCGAGCACGTGGTCGGCGATCTCGGCCGGGGTGGCGGTCGCGTCGACGCTGAAGTCGGCGACCTCGGCATAGCGGGGGGCTCGAACCCGGGTGAGCTCCGCGATCCGTGCGGCCGGGTCTGGGCCGGCCAGCAGCGGGCGGTTCGACCAGCCAGATTCCGAGACCAGGCGGGCGGTGAGTGTCTCGACCGGAGCGCGGAGCTCGACGAGCACGCCCGAGCTTCGCAGCGCGACGACGTTGCCGTCGTCGACCACGGCTCCCCCACCGACGCTGATCACCTGGTGGGAGTGGCGCGAAACGTCGGCCACCGCGAGCCGCTCGAGGAGGCGGAACGCTGGCTCCCCCTCCTCGGCGAAGATCGTTGCGATGGGCCGGCCGGCCATGCGCTCGACCTCGGCATCGATGTCGACGACGGGCCTAGCGAGTCGCTCGGCGAGGACCATGGCGACCGTCGACTTGCCCACCCCCATCATGCCGAGCAGCACGAGGTTCTTCGTCACGCCCCACCCGCATGTACGCCGTTGTCATGCCTCGTCACCTGCGATGCCGTGGGCGCCCTCGAGCGCTCTGCCAGGGACTCGACGTAGCCTGAGAGGTTGCGGCGCACCTCCTCAACCGTGTCGCCACCGGTCTTCTCCAACAGGGTGTCCGCGAGCTCGATGGCCACGACCGCCTCGAGCACGACTCCTGCTCGAGGCACTGCGCAGACGTCGGAGCGTTGGGTGATGGCCACGTCGGGCTGTTTCGTGGCGATGTCCACCGTCTGGAGCGGACGTGTGAGGCTGGAGAGAGGTTTCATCGCGACGCGCAGGACGAGCGGCTCGCCGGTCGTCATACCGGCCTCCAGGCCACCAGCCTGGTTCGTCTTGCGCCAGAAGGTCGTACCGTCGTGGAAAATCTCGTCATGTGCCTGGTGACCCGGCGTAGCGGCGAAACGGAACCCCAGCCCGAACTCCACCCCCTTCATGGCCTGCACGGACAAGCATGCCGCGGCCAACCGAGCTTCGAGCTTACGGTCCCAGTGGACATGGCTGCCGAGGCCGGGCGGTAGGCCGTAGCCGATGACCTCGATGATCCCGCCGACACTCGAATTCTCCTGGGCCGCCTGGTCGATGCGTGCGGTCATACGCGACTCGGCGTCGGGATCCAAGGTGCGTACCGGGCTCTCGTCGACCCGATCGCCGTCGCCGGGACCCGGCACGGGCGCGTCGGGATCGGTCGACTCGCCCCCGATATCGACCACATGGCTGATGACGCTCACTCCGACTTCGGCGAGCAGCGTCTTCGTCAGTGCCCCTACGGCGGTACGTGCCGCGGTTTCGCGTGCGCTGGCCCGTTCGAGCGCATCCCGGACGTCGTCGTAGTCGTACTTCAAGGAGCCCACCAGGTCGGCGTGACCTGGTCGCGGTCGTGTGAGCGGCTGTCCCCGTCCGCTCGCGGCCACCGCAACGGGGTCTTCGGGCGGCTCAGGGGACATC
>JALZEO010000028.1 GCA_030862025.1 Actinomycetota bacterium
ATCAGGAACATATCGACCGTCCAGCGGCCTAGTCCTTTGACCGCGACCAGCTGCTCCCCGACCTCGTGATCTGACAGGTCCCCGAGTCGCTCCAGTACGAGGCTTCCCCGCTCTACGTGCTCGGCCAGGTCTCGCAGGTAGGTGATCTTCGGACGTGACAGACCCGCGGCCCTGATGGCCTCGGGATCCGCGTCCAGCAGCTGACGCGGGGTCGGTGGACGACCGTCGAAGAGATCGAGCATTCGGCCGTAGATCGTGCGCCCCGCCTTGGTCGAGAGCTGCTGTCCGACGACCGCCCGCAGCAGGGCGCCATAGGGGTCACGGGGTCGGTCGCTCCGTCGGGCTGCCTCGTCGAGCGGGGGAAGGCCGTCGATCAGCCTTCGCAGGATGAGATCCGCCTCGCGAAGATGCGCCGTGGCAGCCTGGCTCCCCATCTGCGACGCGGGTCCGGCTCCTGGTGAGTGTTGACAGGAGGATTGGTGGTCCACGTAGCTGACGCCTCCCACCTGGCTCGAACCCGCCGCAGCGGACGAGCCAGGAACCCACGAAAGAGCCTCGTGCGCTCACTATTCTCGCACTCGGGCCGGGCAGGCAGGATCCCTATGTCGGTGCGTGAACTCGTCCTGCTGGGTACCGCGAGCCAGGTGCCAACCCGCGACCGCAACCACAACGGTTACCTGCTGCGCTGGGACGGGCAGGGGATCCTGTTCGATCCGGGCGAGGGAACCCAGCGGCAACTGACCCACGCCGGCGTATCTGCCACGACGATCACGCGTATCTGCATCACCCACTTCCACGGGGACCACTGTCTCGGCCTACCAGGCATCGTCCAGCGCCTGTCCCTTGACGGGGTAGCCCACCCTGTCGAGGTGTATTTCCCCGCCTCCGGCGCCCCGTATTTCGAGCGTCTGATCGGCGCCGCCATCTACCGGAGCGCAATCGATCTGCGGCCACGCCCGCTGGAGGGCGGAGAGACCGTGGACCTCGGGCACCTGCGACTGACGTGCCGACCGCTGGATCACCGTGTCGACACGCTGGGCTGGCGGCTCGAGGAGCCCGAGGGCCGCACCCTGCTGCCTGAGCGCCTCAGGGAGATTGGGGTGTCGGGTGCTGACGTCGGACGTCTCCAACGGGCAGGCAGCCTCGAAGTCGAGGGACGGACGGTGCGGGTCGAAGAGGTCAGCGTCCCGCGTCCCGGACAGAGTTTCGCAATGGTGATGGACACGGGCCTGTGTGCCACGGCGGTTGACCTGGCCCGCAACGCCGACCTGTTGCTGTGTGAAGCGACCTTCCTGTCTGAGGACGCCCACCTAGCAGCCGAGTACAAGCATCTGACCGCAGCCGACGCCGCTCGCCTGGCACGGGAGGCGGGGGCCCGCCGGCTGGTCCTGACGCATTTCTCGCAGCGCTACGACGGTACCGAGCGGTTCGGGCAGGAGGCCCGCGAGATCTTCAGCGACGTGATCGTCGGAGAGGACCTGGTGCGCGTCGCAGTCCCGCCGCGTGTACCCCGCCACTGAGCAGCCGCGCAACTCCGCTCCGGGTGGGTCGTGAGCGGTCCATGTCGGCGCCTCGGCTAGTCTGCTCACACTGACACCTCGCGGGCAAAGGAGCTCTTGTGGTCTCACGTCTCAACCCGTACATCAGCTTCGCCGGCGACGCACGGCAAGCCTTGGAGTTCTACCAGCGCGTCTTCGGCGGCACCTTGAGGCTGAGCACGTTCGGCGAATTCGGGGCGCAGGACTCCCCGGAAGCCGACCAGATCATGCATGGCATGCTCGAAACGGATAGCGGATTCACACTGATGGGCGCCGACACCCCGCCTGGTATGGACCACAACCCCGGAAACAATGTCGCGGTGAGCCTAAGCGGGGATGACGCCGACGAGTTGCGCGGCTACTGGGAGAAGCTATCCAACGGCGGCGTCGTGTCGGTCCCCCTAGAGAAGCAGATGTGGGGCGACGAGTTTGGCATGTGCGTAGACCCGTTCGGCATCATTTGGCTGGTCAACATCGCCCAGCCGCAGGCCTGATCCGCGCTTACGCTGGGGGCCGATGCAGTGGGGTTTTTACTGTCGGGGCGCATACCAATCTAGCCGTCACGCGGCCTCCTCGTGGGAACACTGCTGGACGAGACCCGGTCGGACGGACACGAATTGGAGCTGACCGTCTGCCATCTGTGCCTGCATTATCTGGGTTGGTTCAAGCAGGTCGAAGTACAAGTTCGAAGTACAAGTTGATCATGGACGGGCTCGCTGTAACCGCTGGAACGGGGCTGATCGTGCGCTTGTTTCCTGCACTTGTATCGTGACATGGACCGGGGCAGGATCGGCGCTCTGAAACAACAGGGGCGGCACGAGCCCCCAAGCCTTTTCACTGACTTCGACCTGGCTGTTTGGCGGCGCTGGCACGCCGGTTGGGGCCGAGCAGGTGTGACCAATAGGTCTTGCGCCTGCTGACCGGGTGCGCCCGCGGGGCGTTCGAGCACGCCTGCGCGCTGCGACGCCACACCTCATATCGGGCTCGCCCAGGAGGCAAGTATGCGACTGCACCGCCCGGCCGCGCTGGTCCTCGCTGGCGCTCTCTTCGTCGCGACGCCCGCCCCGGCGGGGGCGCACAGCGACGGTGGAGAGGCACCACCCACGGCCGAGAACTTCGCAAGGCTGCGCGAGTGCGAGTCGGGCAGCGACTACACGGCCGACTTGGGCAACGGGTATTACGGGGCGTACCAGTTCAGCCTGAGCACCTGGCAGAGTCTGGGTTACCGGGGCTACCCGCAGGAGAACCCGCCCGACGTTCAGGACGAGGCGGCCTGGCGGCTGCAGGACGCGGAGGGTTGGGATCCTTGGCCGTACTGCGCCGACCGCCTCGGGCTCCGTTGACCGTATTGCGAGCGGCGCTGCCCGTTCGGGATCCGCTATCGGGTGCGAGGCCAGTCAAGCCTGATCCTCGCCGTCGAGGGTCGTGTCGGCCCGCCGGTAGTTTCCAGCGAAAAAACAACGCCAGCACCAACACGGAGGCCGGCTGCGGAACTCGGCTCTGCTACCGCCGCGGGCTTCTCAACCTGTCTTGGGGCGCATGTTGACACTCTGTACCCCTAGCGTTGCCCTTCGGGAGGGTCAGCCTCATCTTCGCGCTTTTTCTTGCGCCCTTCCCACCAGGCGATCAGCAAGATGATGATGAGGGGGACGGCAAAGATGGCCAGCTCTGGCAGCCCACCACCGTGCGCTAAGGGGACCGGGGGAAGATCCATGAGGCGCACTCAACCTCCCAGGAGCAGCACGAGTCCGCCGATGGTGTAGAGGACCATGGCGGCCACCAGCGCGTACTGGCTACGCATGGCGAGTTTGCCGGAAAACCGGGCCACAGCCCGGTCGTGGGCCAGCGTGACGCCCGCAACATGGCCGAGGACGATGGCCCCGGCCTGCACCCAGGCGATCGCGCCGACCGACAGCGCGTTGTAGTCGATCGACCAGTCAGAGGTACCAAACAAGTCCCAGCCCCGCCCGAAGGGGTCCGAGGCCAGCGCCAGGAACCGCTGGCCCTCGAAGACCAGCAGGGAGAAGTAGTGGGCGATGGCGTAGGCCAACGCGATGGGCACCAGTGAGTGGATGAAGCCGTTGAGCAGGTCGAGAGTGGCGGCGCCGGTGCGAACGGCAGCCTCCCGCATGGCCCACCAGTAGATACCACTTACCGCAGCCACGGTGAGCACGAGGCCGAGCGTGCCCAGCGGAGCTGCTGCCCAGCCCGCTCGCCCGCCGATAAGGCTCTCCCAGGCGGGCAGCCTCGTGACCCCGTCGAAGGTGGTGGAGCCCAAGGCGACGAGTACCACCGCCGCTGTTCCCGGGACGACAGGCAGGTCTGCTAGCCCCGACAAGGGCGGTCGCAGCCGCAGCCGTCCCTGCTCGTCGCGGTGCAGGGGTGCCATGGCGGCCACGATGCGGAAGGTCACACCGAAGGCTTCGGCGCCTCGGATCCAGGCACGCCCGAACCAGGCTGCGCCGATCGTCATGATCGCCACATAGACCGCGATGGCTATCCCCAGCGTGCCGGGTTCGGCAGGCGCCGGATGTACCAGCTCGAACCAGGCAAAGGCCAGCAGCAACACGGCGGCGGGCCACACCCCCAGGCGCTCCAGAACGGGCGAGGTTTCCTGCATCTCGTTGCGTCCCAGCAGGGCGATGGTTTCGAACGGGCTGGCCACGCTCCAGAGGTCGCCCAGTAGCCCGCTGACGATCAGCCCTCCGGACCAAAAGACGATGAACACGGCATAGGGGGCCAGGTTTTGAGGCACGGACAGCGGTCCGAACAACGCCGCACCCCACACCACCGCGAAGACACCCAAGCCAACCACACGCAGCACCCATCCGACCGCCTGAGACGAGCGATCCAGGAGTTGCGGCAGCAGCAGCCCCTCCACCCCGTCTTCCAGTCTCGGTTTGGGCCAAAGCACCCCCAGCGCCACAAACGAGACCACGAGGACTGCCGCCGCCCCATAGGCCACGAGCCACAAGGGCAGGGGCAGATCGCCGCGGACGGCGATGCCGTGGGCAGATGCGGGGGCCGTCCCGGCCAGCCATGCCACCGCCCCGGTGGCAGCGACAACCATCCAGCGTCGCAAGGGGCGCATCATGGTGTCACCTCCAGCCTGGCCAGGTTCA
>JALZEO010000055.1 GCA_030862025.1 Actinomycetota bacterium
GGTGGTGACTGCGACGGACTCGGCAACCGTGACGCTTACAGGCCTCGAGTTCACGCCAGCCGATATCCGCGTGAAGACGGGCACCCTCGTCACCTGGAGGTGGGCCGACGGTGCAGTCCCGCACAACATCATCGCGGACGGCTTCAGGAGCGAGACCAAGCACGAAGGGACCTTCAGTCATCGCTTCGAGCGGAAAGGGACCTTCTCTTACTACTGCAGTCTGCATCCGAAGATGACGGGCACGGTGGACGTGACACCCTGACCCGGAGGGCGTGCGCTGCCGGAGGACCAACCATGACTGACCACTTCCACGGCCTCGGACTCCGTGACACCGCCGCCATCACCTCGACGTCGCCTCGTGCGCGGAGGAGACGACCGCGTCATCGCCGGCGTCGCCAGCGGTGCCGCTCACTATCTCCAAGTCGACCCCCTGGTCGTGCGGATCGCCTTCGTCGTGCTGTGCCTCCTCGAGGGTGTGGGCTTCCTGCTGTACATGGCCGGTGGCTTCTCATGCCCGACGCCGCCATGAACCCAGGAGCACGGCAACGACCTTCGGCGCGATGAGCCCCGCATTTGGATCGGTGTCGCGCTCATCGTCGTCGCGTCCGCGCCGCTCGCGGACGAACCGTGGCGGCCAGGACTCGTGTGGCCGCTCGCACTCATCGGGATTGGCCTGCTGCTGTTCCGTCGCCCGCCGGGAACCGCCTCACCTGGGGAGTCTTCCGACGCTCCTGGTCTGGAGACGCCGGCCCCGACTCCGTACTCGCCGCCAGCGGGAGCGACCCCTGCCGCCCAACAGGCCGAGTCGGGAGGGGCTCCTCCTGCGGCCCACCCTCGCCGTCCGCGGTCGATCCTGGCGCGCGGCACGCTGGCGATCGGGCTCATCGCCATCGGCCTGGCGGCCCTGCCAGCAGATCTCGCTCCTCCCGTTCGGGACCGATTCTGTGACGGGTGTCAAGGACGAGCCGACCAAGTTGTAGGAGGAGGCGGCCGCCGTTGCCCTTCTGTGCTCCGAAGGCCTCGGTGACCACGAGGACCCCGCTGCTCGTGAAGGCAAACCCATAGGGTGTCTGGCCAGATGACGGTTGCACCCGAGGCTCTCCCGGTGCCCGTCGGCGTCGACCGCGTAGGCCACGATCGAGTCAGCGTCCCGCTCGGTCACCACAAGCGTACGGCCGTCGGGGCTGAAGCCAACCTGCGCGGGGCCCGCGTTCGGCATCGGAAGCCTCCGCTCCGCTCCGGCTATCGGCTCAAGTCCCCCCTCGACGACCCGGTACCCGCTGACAGATGGCTCGGCGGTATTGAGGACATAGACAAGTCCGTCGTGCTCCGCGGCGCTCTTGGGCGCAGGCCCCACCGACGTCTTCTCGACGAACTCAAGTCCGCCGTCGCCCTCGACGGCGAAGACGCTGACCTCGTCGCTCGCCGCGTTCACGACGAGCAGGTGCCGGCCGTCCCCCGTGAGGACGACTGAACCCTGCGAGTCGAGGTAGGGCTCGCCGCTACCGGCTCCGCCGGTTTCGTGGCGCGCCTGCAGGGTCAGAGCGCCGTCCGCTGCACGTCTGAACGCGATGACTCGATTCGACGGCTCGTTGGTGTGGGTGTAGACGGCTCCCGACACCTGCATGCTGTCTGACACTCTCATCCCCAGAGGTATTGTCCCGGCCAGCTTTCTCGGGTCGGGCCAGAGCCGGCGAGCGGATGACGCGGCTCGCTGGCCAGCGCGAACGGGCTAGGCAGGAAGACGAAGATGGCAGGGCGATTCGCTGAGTAAGTGTCCCCGAGTGGACGCTCTACCACCGTACGAAGGTAGGCGGGTCGTTGTGATGCCTCTCCCAAACTCTCCCCCATGGAAGTCGTCGCCCTTATCCCACTTGTCCTACTGCCGCCACTCGCCGTAGCTGCGGCTCAGGCCCCCTCCTGTGAGGGGTGCGGAGTTCGCTCATGGCTGGGACTCGGGCCGGGAAGGCTCTGCTGGCGCTGCGAATACCTCTGAAGAGGCAGGATGGTCCAGCTACGACCCCCGCCCTGGACGAGCCTCAGGCGGAAGGATGCGGACTCGGAGTTGCGTGGCGGTCACAGCCCCTCGTGCAGGCGCGTAGGCTGCCCAAACGCCGAACTGACCGTGGAGGGCCGCGTTCTACTCGTCGGCCCGGCGGCATCATCGCCGGGGCATGCGCTGGTTTCGCCGTCCCCGACGTGGCCCCGCGGTCCATAAACTGATCCACTGCCGCTGAGCTTCCCGCCAGATCTCCATCATCCTCTCTTGCCAGACCACCCCTTGCTCCAACGCCTGTCGCGCGGCCTGCGTCCACGGAGACGTCTCGTCGCTGGGCTGCCGCTGAGCCATTACGCACCCCTTCGTTGCGGTAGTTGACAGGCATAGCGCAACAGAGGCGATGGGGGGGCGGCGAGCGTCCACTGTCATCCAGAATCGTGGGGCTGCATTCGATTCCCTCGCCCCGACCACCTTCAAGTCCTCTGTGACCTTTCCGCCGGCCGTCCTACACGCGGCTGCCCGAGCACGCTCGCGCGCTGTTCCAGGACTATGCAGTCGCAGCACTCGCTCTCCTCCAGCAGCCGGCGGTGGCCAGAGCCTTCTCGATGACGGGCCTCCGGACGCGCTCGAAGAGCGTCTCGATGCCTGGCAGCGGAAGCACAGGCCGGGCCCGGCCAGGAGATGCCGAGGATGGACCGCCGGGCGATCGAGGAAGGCGTGCGCTCCCAGCATGCGGCTCCGCCTACGCAGCCTGTGGTCAACGGAAACCAGACGAAGGCGAAGTGGCGGCCCTCGAGGCCGGGGCTTGGCCGCCGCTGGCCTTACCGGCGTTTCGCTCGCGAGCGCGAAGCTGTCGCTGCCGGGCTCACCTCCGTAACCGTTCGAGCGAGGAAACCCCCACTCTGACCTGGGGACGACCGGCTCGGTTGAGTGGGACGGAGACACGCCGACGATCGTGGCCGAGATGCGGCGCCAGCTTCAGCGGGGGGCGTGGGTGAGCCGTACGCCTTCGACCCCTTCGGCGACTTCTCCTGCGATGCGTGCGCGTGTGAGCGCTGCGAGGAGTGCAGCCGTCTGAAGTCCGGTGGCCTGGGCGAGGTCTCCGACCCGGACGGGGCGTGGCCAGCGTGTCACGAGCTCGGTCCGCACCGCCGGGGGTAGCACGCTGAGCGGCATGGGACGGCCCGTCGACGGGGCGGCGAGCCCCACGATGGCGAGGAGATCAGCGGGGGAGGTGCAGGGTGCGGCTCCTTCGGCGAGGAGGCGATGCGGCGCAGCGGAACCTGTGGCTCGGACATCACCGGGAACGGCGAGCACCGGGATGCCACGTTCGGCAGCGACGGCAGCCGTGCGCAGAGACCCGGAGCCGGCCCCACCTTCGACGACCACCACCGCATCGGCCAGGCCGGCCACGAGCCGGTTGCGGGCTAGGACGTGACTGGGGTTGGCAGGCGCGTCAGGGAGCAGCTCGCTGAGCAGCCAACCGCCACCGGCGATGACGCGGTCGAACAGCCCGCCCGGGTACGCGTGTACCCTCGGGTAGGCGACGGCGTGGCCACAGCCGAGCACGACCACGGTCGCGCCTTTCGCCGCCAGCGCCGCCTCGTGAGCAGCCGCGTCGACCCCGACCGCACCGCCGCTGACCACGACAGCGCCGGCTTCAGCAACTGCCGCTGCGAGCCAGGCCGCAATCCCCGTCCCGTAGGCACTGGCCCGTCGCGCCCCCACGATCGCCACCGCCGGCCTGTCACACACCCCGAGCGCCTCTCCACGCCAGGACACGAGCGGCGGACCACCACTCGCGGGCCAACCCGTAGCAAGACGGCGCGGGTAGGCAGGTTCACCCACCAGCGCCGCGCGCACGCCGAGCTCCTCCCAGCGCCGGGCGACCTGCTCGGCCGCTGCAGCAGCCGCCCGACTCGGGCTAGGGGCGAGTTCCGCGAGCACCTGGCGAACGCTCCCGGCGGACGAGGCATCGGCGCCGCTCGTCGCCGGCCGCGAGAAGTCACGCGCGGTGGCCTCACGCGCCAGCGTGCGGGGGTCACCACGTGGGCCCACAAGACGTGCCACGACGCGGGCCACAAGGGCCGGGTCAGACCCCGGCGCCGCCACTCGCGCCCATTCGGCGTCGCCCTGGCCGCGTCCCTGCCGTTCGACGGCAGTCACACCGACACCCCGGCACGGGCCGGTGGGAGCCGGTAAGCAAGCGACTCGTCGACATGGCGACACTCCACGACGGCAGTGCCCTCGAGATCAGCGATGGTTCGGGCCACCCGGAGGCAGCGGTCGAATGCCCGGGCTGACAGACCGAAGGCGTCCACCGCTCGCCCCAACGTCTGCAGCGCCGTTCGTGAGCAAGAGGCTCGCAGGCTTGCGGAGGGGGCGTTCCGCACGACGGTCTCCGCTCCCCAACGGGCGCCCGCCGCGCTGCGAGCGGCGGCGACCCGCGCCGCCACGCTAGCGCTCGACTCGCCCTCGGCCGGCCCCAGCAGCCGGGCCGGCTCAACCGGCTCGAGTTCGACCTGAAGGTCGATGCGATCCAGCAGCGGCCCAGACAGGCGCCCGCGGTAGCGCTTGACCTCGTCGGGACGGCAGCGACACTCGCGGCGATGGTCACCGAAGTGACCGCAGGGACAAGGGTTCGTCGCGCCCACCAGCAGCACCTCGGCGGGGAATCGCACCGCCGCACGGGCCCGTACCACCGTCACCGCCCCATGCTCGAGCGGCTGACGGAGAGCGTCGAGGATCCAACGGGGCACCTCGAGAAGCTCGTCCACGAACAGCACGCCCCGGTGGGCGATGCTGATCTCGCCGGGCCGGGCTACCCCCGCTCCCCCGCCGATCAGCCCGGCTGCCGAGATCGAATGGTGGGGGTCGCGGAAGGGTGGCCGTCTCGACAGGGGGGCGTCTGATAGACGTACCCCTGCCACGGAATGTATGGCGGCGACCTCGAGCGCCTCGGCGAGCGTCAGCGGTGGCAGGATCCCGGGCAGGCGGCGGGCGAGCATGGACTTGCCGCAACCTGGTGGACCGACGAGCAGGAGGTGGTGGCCCCCCGCCGCTGCGATCTCGAGCGCACGCCGCGCCACCGGCTGGCCGCGTACGTCTGCGAGGTTGGGCGCCTCCTCCACGGCGTCGGCGTCAGGAGGATCGACGGTGCGTGTCGCGCGGACCCCGCGCAGTACCTCTACGGCCTCGCGGAGATCGGCTACCGGCACCACCTCCAAGTCTTCGACGATCCCGGCCTCGGTTGCGGCTCGATCCGGCACCACAAGCCGTCGCGCGCCCCCCCGGCGGGCCGCACACGCAACTGGCAGGATGCCAGGCACGGGGCGGGCCTCACCGTCGAGCCCAAGCTCACCGCATGCCCAAAGCCTCTCGAGCGCAGACAACGGAAGCTGACCGGAAGCTCCCAGCACCGCGAGGGCGAGCGGGAGGTCGAAGCCGGCGCCCGACTTTGGCAGCGCAGCCGGGGCCAGGCTTACGACGACGCGCTCCCGGGGCCAGGCGAACCCGCTTCGCAGCACCGCAGACTGCACTCTGTCACGAGCTTCGCGCACGGCCGTGTCGGGTAGCCCGACAACCCGGGTGTGGGGCAGTCCACGGGCGGTGACGCACTCAAGGCGGATCGGGTGGGCGTCAAGGCCTACCAGCGCCACCGCAGCGACCGTTCCGAGCACGTTAACCTCTCCCGCCCACCCGGTCCCTTCGGGACCCGCCCGACTTCTCCCGCCGACCCGGTCCTTCGGAGATGGGCCTCGCCCTCAGTCTGCTGCCATCGTCGCGACCGTATGGGGGCAGCTCCCGCTGGTGTTCTCAGGCGGCGGGGCGCCTGTGGATGGTCGCCTCAGAACGCG
>JALZEO010000099.1 GCA_030862025.1 Actinomycetota bacterium
AAGGAGGCCTTGAACGTTCTCGAGCGCCACTCGCCGGGCTTGAAGGCACAGTTCCTGCTCGGGTTCCTCGACAGGCAGGCCGACAAGTTCGAGGACCTGGGTGACGGCGGAGGCGCAGGAGCCAGCACTGCTCTTGCCGAGTGCGCGAGCTGCGGCATGCCGACGACCAGCGACACCTGCGCCTTCTGTCGACAGCAGGAGCGGATCCTCGCCACAGCCGAACCGACCCCCTCGAGCCATCAGGACGGGGAGCCGCGACCGGTTTCCCGTCGACGTGACCTTCACGGCTCCGCCGAGCCTGGTCCGCATGCTGACCTGAAAGAGGCTCCGGCATGAGCACGCGCCCTCCCGGCACGGACGCACCACTGAGCGCCGGCGAGCGGGTCGTCCTCCACGACCGAAAAGGGCGCCGCTACCTCGTTGCGCTCGAGCCGGGCGGCGAGTGGCACAGCCATGCCGGAGTGCTACGTCACGACGACCTCATCGGCCGTCCCGAAGGGGCTCCGGTTACGACGTCGCGGAACATGCAGGTCACTCCTCTGCGTCCCACGCTGGAGGACTTCACCCTGAAGATGCCGCGTGGGGCTCAGGTCGTGTATCGCAAAGATCAGGCCATGATCGTCGCACTCGGCGACATCCGCTCGGGTTGCACCGTGGTAGAGGCGGGTGCCGGGTCAGGAGCGCTCAGCCTGGCGCTGCTCGAGGCGGTGGGCCCTCAGGGGCGGGTCATCTCGTACGAGCGGCGAGCCGATCACCTCGCTGTCGCTCGTCGCAACGTCGCGGCGTTCCTCGGGGAGCTGCCCGCGAACTGGCAGCCGTGCGAAGGAGACCTCGCCGAAGCCCTTCCCGACCTGCAGTGCGAGCGCGTGGTGCTCGACGTGCTCGAGCCCTGGGAACTGGTCAAGGGGGCGGGCGAGGCGCTGCGTCCGGGGGGGATCCTGGTCGCCTATCTGCCGACGGTGCCGCAGGTCATGCGGCTCGCCGAGACGCTCGCATCCGACGCTCGCTTCGGTCTCGTCCGCACGATCGAGACCCTGGTGCGTCCCTGGCACGTGTCAGGCCTCGCCGTGCGGCCCGATCATCGCATGGTCGCGCACACCGCTGTCCTCATGCTGGCACGCCGTGTTCTCGCCGCAGGGGAGAGTCTCCACCCGCCCGCCGACGAGCCAGGATGACGGGATCCGACAGCGACGGTCAGCCCTCGCCGAGGAGCTCCGGGGACTCCCCATCCGGACGCTCACGTGGAGAGGCCTGTCCGTACACGGTCCCGTCGGGGCCGGGTAGGACATAGATGCAGTCACCCGGGCACTTCACCGCGGCGGCGATGACGGACCGCACAAGCTCGGGTTCGACGGGTACGGTCTGGGCGGGTCCCGTCATCAACTCGCCTTCCGGGCCCACCACGTATGCCAGTCCATCCCAGTGCATCTGGAACTGTTCGGGGGCGATCTTCGCGCAGAAGCCATCCCCCGTGCAGAGTTGCTGATCGACCCAGACGCGCGGACGTGGGTCGTCCAGGTCGGGGCCATGGTCCGGTTCAGGGCTGCGATAGCCGGGAGTGGACCGTCCCGGTGGGAGCGGAGCCACGAGCTTGCCCTCACTCGCCGCCTGGCCCTGGTCGGGGGCCTGCCTGCCGGTGGGGGGCGCCGCGCCCCGGGGGCGCGAACGAGTGGCGCCGCGGTGGCGCTGACTGACAGGCGGCGAGTTCACGCGGAGGAGGCTAGCACCCGGGTAGCGACGAACGGCCCTCCGCGTCTTCGAGCAGCCCGTCCTGACCCGGCACCTGATGGGACTCGCGCGCGTCTTCCACAACCCCCACGCCTCGGTGTCCCATGACACGAGCCCTCGACCCCGGACAGATGGGTCTGCGCTCAAGCGTCCATTCGGACGCGCCGACCTATACTCATGTTCGACAAACCTGCGTCGGCGCGAAGGAGGTCTTGTGACCGAGCGCCCGAACCGCGGCCACGGCCGAGATGCTGAGCGGCGCCTGGGTCCGTCGCAACCCCTCGGCGGACACTTCGACCAGAGCTTCGGTCGGCGTCAGCCACAGCTCGGTGACGAGGACGAACTCCACGCGGAGCTGAAGTTCCTCCGAGAGGAGGTCGAGCTTCTCCGCCGTCGTCTCGAGACGAGCCCGACCCGCATCAGGGTGTTGGAGGAGCGTCTGCTCGAGACGAAGGGTCAGTTGCAAGGCGCCCTGAATCAGAACGCCAAGCTCACCGAGACGCTGCGTGCAGCGCGCGAGCAGCTCGTGAACCTCCGAGAGGAGGTGGAGAAGCTCGCTTCTCCGCCGCAGAGCTATGGCTCCTTTCTCTCGGCCCACGAGGACGGCACGGCGGACATCTCGACGCAGGGCCGGAAGTTGCGGGTGAACGTCTCCCCGGAGATCGCCGTCGATGATCTGCGTCGCGGTCAGGAGGTCCGGCTGAACGACACCATGAACGTCGTCGGGGTCAGTGAGTACGAGGACTCCGGTGAGGTCATGATGGTGTCGGAGCTCCTCGATGAGGGCCGAGCGCTGGTTGTAGGGCGGGGCGACGACGAGCGCATAGTCCGCCTCGCGGACCCGTTGCTGCAGCATCCACTCAAAGCGGGAGACTCGGTCCTCGTCGATTCGCGCTCGAACTGCGCGCTCGAGATCGTCCCCAAGGCCGAAGTCGAGCAGCTCGTACTGGAAGAGGTCCCCGACATTACCTACGAGCAGATCGGCGGACTGGCGAACCAGGTCGAGCAGATCCGTGACGCCGTGGAGCTGCCCTACCTCTACGCCGATCTCTTCGCCGAGCACGACCTGAAGCCTCCGAAGGGGATCCTGCTGTACGGGCCCCCCGGCTGCGGCAAGACCCTGATCGCGAAGGCGGTGGCGAACTCTCTGGCCAAGCGGGTCGCTGAGAAGACCGGCAACGCCGACGCGCGCAGTTACTTTCTGAACGTGAAGGGCCCCGAGCTGCTCAACAAGTACGTCGGGGAGACCGAGCGGCAGATCCGGCTCATCTTCCAGCGGGCGCGGGAGAAGTCCGCCGAGGGCTATCCGGTGATCGTGTTCTTCGACGAGATGGACTCGTTGTTCCGCACCCGTGGATCAGGGGTCTCCTCGGACGTCGAGAACACGATCGTTCCGCAGTTGCTCGCCGAGATCGACGGTGTCGAGAGTTTGAAGGACGTCGTCGTCATCGGAGCATCGAACCGCGAGGACATGATCGACCCGGCCATCCTCCGCCCCGGCCGCCTCGACGTGAAGATCAAGATCGAGCGGCCAAACTCGGAAGCGGCCCGCGAGATCTTCACGATCTACCTGCACGAGGGGCTTCCTCTGGCGGAAGACGAGGTGAAGGGACGCGGCGGAGACCGCAAGGCCACTGTCGAGGCGATGATCGAGGCCACGGTCGAGAAGATGTACGCCGAGGACGACGACAACCGCTTCCTCGAGGTCACCTACGCCAACGGCGAGAAGGAGATCCTCTACTTCAGGGACTTCAACTCGGGCGCCATGATCGAAAACGTCGTCGACCGCGCGAAGAAGATGGCCATCAAGCGCCTCATCGCCACCGGCGAGCGGGGTCTCCGTACGGAGGATCTCATCACGGCGATCCGCGACGAGTGGCGCGAGAACGAGGATCTGCCGAACACGACGAACCCCGACGACTGGGCCCGCATCTCGGGTAAGAAGGGCGAGCGTATCGTCTACGTCCGCACCCTCATCGGCAGTGGAGAGGAGCAAGGCAAGGCAATCGAGAACGTGAACGCCGGTCAGTATCTCTAGCAGGCTCCGAACCACGGGACAGGGCCACGGCCAGGCCAAGCGGGCGACAGCGAGGGTTGGGTGGGTCTTTCCAGGTACGTCGGTACGGAGACTGAGTTCGGGATCACGGTCGCCGGGCAGGCCGATGTGAACCCCGTACTGGCGTCGTCGCTCGTGGTCTCGTCCTATCAGCCCTCGTCGACCCGCCACCGGGTCAAGTGGGACCACACCGACGAGCACCCGCTACGCGACGCGCGCGGCTTCGACGAGACCAGTGGGCACGAGACGTCGAGTGACGAGGAGCTCGGGCTCGCCAACACGGTTCTCACCAACGGAGCCCGCTTCTACGTCGATCACGCCCACCCCGAGTACTCCTCGCCGGAGTGCTCGAACGCCCGTGACCTCGTGGTCTGGGACAAGGCTGGCGAGCGAATTCTTGCGAACGCAGCACGACGCGCCGCCTCCGCGCTGCCGCAGGGCGGCCGCATCCTGGTCCACAAGAACAACACCGACGGTAAGGGCGCGGCGTATGGAACCCACGAGAACTACCTCGTCGACCGCGCTGTGCCGTTTCCCGAGCTGGTCAAGCAACTCATCCCGTTCTTCGTATCCCGGCTCGTCTTTGTCGGAGGGGGACGCATCGGCAGCGAACTCGATGATGCGATCACCTACCAGCTGTCGCAGCGTGCCGACTTCTTCGAGGTCGAGGTCGGCCTCGAGACCACGCTGAAGCGGCCGCTCATCAACACTCGCGACGAGCCGCACGCCGACCCGGATCGCTACCGTCGTCTGCACGTCATCAACGGGGACGCGAACCTCTGTGAGGTGGCGACCTTCCTGAAGGTGGGCACGACGGCGCTCGTCCTGTCCATGATCGAGGATGGCGCCGCACCCGACCCTCCAGAGCTTGCGAAGCCGGTCGCGGCGTTCCACAAGGTGAGCCACGACCTGACCTGTCAGGCGCCTCTCCCGCTGCGGGACGGACGGCAGGTCACCCCCCTGGATCTGCAGTGGCGCTACCTCGAGGCGTGTAAGCGCTACGGCAAGGACCAGGACATCGACCCGGTCACCGCCGAGGTGCTCCAGCGCTGGGAGTCCGTCCTCACGACCGCCGAGGAGGACCCCAGAAGGCTTGCCGGCCAGGTCGATTGGAGCACGAAGCTCGAGCTGCTGGAGCAGTACCGTGACCGCCACGGGCTCGAATGGCAGGACGACCGGCTGAAGATGGTCGACCTCCAATACCACGACGTCCGGCTGGACAAGGGCCTGTACAACCGGCTGGCAGCCCGGGGCCGAGTTGAACGGCTCGTCGCCGAGAGCGAGATCGAACGGGCGATGACCGAGCCGCCCGAGGACACGCGCGCCTACTTCCGCGGTCGTTGCCTCGCCAAGTACCGCGACAAGATCGTCGCCGCGGGCTGGGACTCACTGATCTTCGACATCGGCAAGGAAACGCTGCAGCGCGTGCCGATGATGGAGCCTGGTAGGGGGACGAAGGCCCACGTCGGCGACCTGCTCGAAGCTGCCGACAGCGCCGAGGAGCTCATTACCGCGCTCGGACGCTAAGCCGCCGAGTTCCTGGGGCTGTGGCGCGAGCATCTTTCGTCGCGAAGCAGAACCTTCCGCCCCGCACAGGTAGGCTGCGTGATGACACGAGCCGGCCGTCGCCGCCTGAGCCGGCTCCGAGACCCCATTCGGCCTCAGGAGGTGCCTTGTGAGCGAAAGCGGTCAGACTCGGCAGCGCCCCACGTCCCGTGAGGAGACCGCCGCGGACGACCAGGCGACGGCGACCCGGACCGAGTCCGCCGAGGAGGTACTCGAGGACGTCGACGAAATGCTCGACGAGATCGACGAGGTGCTGGAAGAGAACGCCGAAGAGTTCATCAAGAACTACGTGCAGAAGGGAGGTCAGTGACCTCCGATCTGTTCGGAAACCTCGGTCTTCCCCTGCCGTTCGACGCCAACGGCTCGTCGTTTTTCGAACTGCTCCGGCGGGTGGCTCCCGACGCGGTTCCCCGAACGTTGGGCGACGGTCCCGGCCCCGAACCACATGGGGTCCGCGAGGCGATGGTCCAGGGCACGACGGTGCTCGCGGTGACCTTCCGGGACGGGGTTGTCGTCGCCGGGGATCGGCGAGCCACGGCCGGACACCTCATCTCCAAGAAGGACATGCGCAAGGTTTTCCCGGCTGACACCTATTCGGCGGTGGCGATCAGTGGGGTCGCGGGGCCCGCAATGGAGCTTGCAAAGGTCTTCGCGACCGAACTCGAGCACTACGAGAAGGTCGAGGGCGAGCCGCTGTCCCTGGAAGGCAAGGCGAACAAGCTTGCGCACATGGTCCGAGCGAACCTCCCGCTCGCCTTGCAGGGCTTCGTCGTCGTACCGCTGTTCGCAGGGGTTGAGGCGCGTACGACGAGCGGGCGGATCTTCGAGTACGACCCGGCTGGCGGCCGCTACCTCACCGGCGACTACGCCTCTGCCGGCTCCGGCGGACGTGACACCCGTGGCGTTCTGAAGCGCGAGCACGATCCGGACGCCGACGAGGAAACGAGCGTCCGACTCTGCGTGAGCGCCCTCTTCGACGCAGCTGAGGAGGACAGCGCCACAGGCGGTCCTGACCTCATCCGACGCATCTACCCGATCGTTGCGGTCATCACTTCCGATGGTTACCGGGAACTCGACGAGGAGGGGGTGGGGGAGCACGTCGAGGCGGTCGTCTCCCTGCGCGAGGAGCGCGCCAACAACGGGCATCCAACGCTGTCGACGCCGCTGCCAACCAGGGGAAGCGGTGCACGCGACGAGCGGCCCGATGAGCCGTAGCACCGGCTCGAGGCTCGAGCCTCCGCCGGTCGCCAGGCAAGTGCCCCCATGCAGTTGCAAAGAATGAGGACGGACTGTGGCCCTACCGTTCTACGTCTCACCAGAACAGCTCATGAAGGACCGGGCCGAGTATGCCCGCAAGGGCATCGCCCGCGGCCGGGCCCTGGTCGCGCTCGAGTACGCGGACGGGGTCGTGTTCGTCGGCGAGAACCCGTCACGCTCGCTCTACAAGACCTCGGAGATCTACGACCGCATCGCGTTCGCGGCCGTCGGGAAGTACAACGAGTTCGAATCGCTGCGCGTCTCGGGGATACGCCTGGCGGACGTGAAGGGCTACCAGTACGGACGCGAGGACGTGACCGCGAAGTCTCTGGCGAACGCCTACAGTCAGGCCCTCGGGGCGATCTTCATGGGCGACGGTAAGCCTTTCGAAGTCGAGGTCCTCATCGCTCAGGTCAATAGCGATGCCCATGGTGACGCCACCCCCGAGCTCTATCACATCCTGTACGACGGCTCTATCGTCGACGAGCACCGCTTCGTCGCGATCGGCGGAGAGTCGGACGAGCTCGCGGGCGCACTGCAATCCCGTTACGAGGAAGCAATGTCATTGGAGCGGGCGGTCGGGATCGGCTCGAGTGTGCTCGCCGGGGCGGCCAACCGGGATATCCCTCCAGGTGACCTCGAAGTGTCCGGGTTGTCCCGTCAACGGCCGCGCCGAAAGTTCTTTCGCATCGACGAGGATGCCATCGCCGAGATGGTCGCCCGCACGTGACGCGAGCCGCGGCCTGGCTCGGGCAGCGCCGGAGGCGCGGGCGGGTGGGTCTTCTGCTGGTCGCGACCCTGCTCATCGGGCTCACCGACGTCGCGGTCCTCGTCGGAGAGCGGCCCTCTTCGAAGCGGTCGCTCGAAGCCCGTGATCAGACACAGTCGGCGCCGATCGCGGCGCCGCCACCCGTCGAGACACTCGAGCAGCAGCTCGCCCGCGTCGCCCGTGCCGTGGCCGAAGTTCGCCAGCTGAGGTTCACGAGCGTCCCCACGCCGAGCTATTTGCCACCGCACGAACTTGCCGCCCGTGCGGCGCGCTCAGTCCAGGACTACACCCCGGAGCAAGCCGAGGTGGACCGCCGGCTGCTGGCGGCCCTGCGGGCCGTGCCCGCCGACGCCGACTTACGAGCGATGCTGGCGACCGCCCTGTCCCAGCAGGTGGTGGGCTTCTACGACCCTCAGACCGCCGAGCTCGTCGTGAGGGCGCCGGTTCAGGACGGCCGGCTCGGTCCGCTCGACGAGATCACCCTCGCCCACGAACTCCAGCACCTCCTGGCCGACCAGGTCCTCGGCCTGCCCGCCCGCGAGAACCAGCAAGTCCCCGAGCGCGGCGAAGACGCGGCCTACGCCGTCCACACGCTCGTCGAGGGCGATGCCACTCTCACCATGGTCCTCTACGCCTCGCGTGCCCTCAGCGTCCACGATCAGAGACGCCTCTTCGAAGAGCAGTCGCGGCAAGCCGCCGAACTGGCCGAGTTCACCGACCTGCCGCACTTCGTCCAACGCGGTCTCACCTTCCCCTACGAGGAGGGCCTGAGATTCGCGTCCGCGCTGCAGCGCGCAGGCTGGTCGGCGATCGACGCGGCCTACCGGCGACCACCGAAGTCGACCTTGCAGATCCTGGCGCCGGAGCTCTACCGCAGCGCTCAGGGAGCCGGAATGGACCCCCGCGATCCGGGCCAGCTCGAAGGGGCCTGGAGCCGCCGCGCGGTCATGGCCTTTGGAGCCGCCGACCTGCTGTTCCTCTTCGAGGCGCCCGGTGACGATCCAGCCCGTCGGCTGCCCGATCCGTTCCTGGCCGCCACCCGCTGGCGGGGTGGGGAGGCGACCGTGTGGACCCGCAACGAGCAGAGCGCGGTCGGCATCGCGCTCGAGGGAGAGGCCGGCTTGTGTGAGGCCCTACGCGCGTGGCACGTGGCCGCATTTCCGGAGGCGGTTGCGGTCCCACCTCAAGACGGCGCCCGCCACACCTTCGACGCCCCCGAGCAGGACGCTTCGATCTTCTGCTCAGGAGACGAGGTCCGGGTCGGCCTCGCGCCAGACCTCGCGACTGCGATGAAGCTGAGTCGCTAGGAGGTTCGAAGACCGGTCCGCGCGTCCTGCGCACCCGGTGGACTGCGCAGCGGTACTTCGTCGTTCTTTTCGCTGCCCGTCTCCATGCGCAGCGTCCGCCGACAAGCAGGTCTCCCATCCGGGGTCGCCCCCGGACGAGGACACCAGCGGTGCCCAGCGGACTCAGGGGCGGCGTGCAAGTATGGGCGTGGCCCAGACGCGGCCATGACAAGCCGGGTGGGTAGCCGCCGCAGTCGAAAGCCGAGAGGACCGTGCGCCGCAGAATCTTCGGTATCGAAAACGAGTACGGCGTCACCTGCACCTTCCGCGGGCAACGTCGCCTCAGCCCAGACGAGGTCGCCCGCTACCTCTTCCGCCGCGTCGTGTCGTGGGGCCGTTCGAGCAACGTGTTTCTCGAGAACGGTGCGCGGCTCTACCT
>JALZEO010000110.1 GCA_030862025.1 Actinomycetota bacterium
GACGCCGGCGATTCCCACGGCCGTCCCCGGCTCGATCGCGAACGAGACGTTGTGGACGACCGGGCGGTCCGGCTCGTAGGCGAAGGACACGTCGCGGAACTCGACCGCGCCGCGAGCGCGGGAAAGAGGGCGCGCGTCCGGGTGCTCGGGCGCTTCGAGGGGCTCGTCGAGTAGGGCGAAGACCCGCTCTGCACTCGCGAGATGAGATTGGAGCGTGCCCGCTTTCTTGGCCAGGGTCTTGAGCGGTTGATAGAGCTGCGAGAGGTAGCCCATGACGAGAATGAGGTCGCCGAGCGTGATCGCGCCCCGTTGCACGGCCCGGACGCCGATGTACAAGACGAGGGCCCCGCCCAGGCCGACCACCGATCCGACTAGCACGGCATAGAACCCCTGCGCAATGGCGAGCCGCAGGCGTGCCCCCGTGCCCTGCCGGGCCCGGCCGTGAAACCGGCCCTGCTCACGGTCCTCCTGAGCGAATGCCTTGACGACGCGGAGCCCGGTGAGTACCTCCTGTGCCACCGACAGGGCGCCACTCTCCAGGCGCTTGACCTGTCGGGCCTGGCGCCGCAGGCGGATGCGGAAATGTCGCGCCGCGAGGAGCAGCAGAGGCGCGACCGCCATCGAGACGAACGCGAGCTGGAGGTTGATCCGGGCCGTCACGTAGATCATGGCCACCAGCGTGGCCACGGCGGTTACCAGGGACACCAGAGTCTCGACGGCGATGTACTGGAAGGCCTTGGCGTCCTCCTGAATGCGGTAGGCCGAGTCGGCGGTGCCCGTCCGGTCGTGGTAGGTCAGCGACAGCCGCTGGGCTCGCTCGAAAAGCTTGGTCCGGACGCTGAGGAGAAGTTGCTCCCCCGTGTAGGTCTTCAGCACGGTTGTTGAGAGGTCCTGGAGTTGGGTCAGGATGGCCACAGCGAAGAAGAAGATGGCGGTGAAGACGAGCAGGGCCCCCTTCGAGCGCTCGGCCGCCTCGGGGACGACAGCGTCGAGGAAACCCGGTAGGGGGTGAGGACCGAGCACGCTGTCGACTGCGATCTTCAGGGCCAGCGGGGTCAGCAGGGCCAGCGGTGTGGCGAGGAGACTCGTCGCGAAAACTCCTGCCACGTGCAACCGCCACGGCCGCAGCTCGCGCAGGATCCGTCGCGCGAGCGACAGGTCGGTACGGACGATCCCTGCTCTCATCCCGACTCCGCCGATGCCGGATCGAGCGTCCGCTGTGCCTGGTCGTCGCCGATGATAGGTGCTCTGACCGCCGTAAGCAGTTCCCCGGTTGCTGCGCCCGCGTCGTAGACAGCGCGCCCCCCGACCAAGAGGCCGAGCCCCGCCAAGATCGCGGCGGCGGCCCAGGAGTCGTCGATCGCTGCGGCTAAGGAGAGGGCGGCGAAGAGCAGGATCAGCACGGTCCCCGCAGAGGCTAGTTGTGGCCAAATTCGGAAGCGCACGAGCTGGCGGCCGGCTCCGTGTTCCTCGATCCCGGCTTGCAGGCGTGCCCACCCGAGCAGACCGCCGCGGACCTCGAGGTCCCAGGAGTCGAAGTCCCCGCCGCGGAGCACGGCGGCACCGCTCGCGCGCAAGGTCTGCTCGACCTCACCGAGCCACGTATCGATCGCGCGCCAATCTTCGCTCCAGACCGTCTCGGCGCGCGGGAGGGGCATCGCCGGAGGGGCGCCTCCGCGCTGCCGCCACGGAGTCAGACCGTGACGGAGCCGGCCGATGAGGCGAGCGAGCGGCTGAAGGAGGAAGAGGAGTGAGGTAAGCGCACGGGCCCTCAACCGAGCGGCGCGTGTGGGCAGGGGACTCGGAAACCGTGCCCGCTGCGCGCTGAGTATCGCTTGCGCCGCCGCGGCACCGACGGCAAGGGCCAGCATAGGCAGGAACACGAGCAGCGGCGCCCACAGCGCCCCGAGCGCCCCGAGGCCTCCGAGCAAGGCGATGACCAGGTACCACTCGGGCATCTGGCGCAGGTCCCCGACGAGCCCCTCGGGCTCCTGGTATAGCGACTGGAAGAGGCCGCTTCCCCAAGTGCCGTGGTAGACGCGCTCGCGCCCCCGCAGACGTGCCAGCAGGCCGCTCCCGTACAAGCGGCCGTGCCAGCTGAGGTGGCCACCCGCGTTGTAGCGCTCGGGCCACTTGCGCTCGAGGAGCGCCTCGGCCTTGCCGTAACCCTTCTGCTGGCGCCAGTAGGTCCGCACTGAGTTGCGGCGGTGGTGCCAGACCATGGCGGAAGGGCTGAAGCCGATCGACCACCCGCGCTCCTGCAGGCGCCAGCACAGGTCGACGTCGTCGCCGGCGACGCGAAAGCGCGGGTCGAATCCGCCGACGGCCTCGAGCGCATGCTTGCGAAAGGCGGAGTTGCAGCCGGGGATGTGCTCGGCTCGGCGGTCCGAAAGCAGGACATGGATCGGTCCGCCCGGGGCGGCGGCCACACAGTCGGCGATCGAACCGTCGCCAGGCGGAGCGATGTTGGGCCCACCCATGCCGACCTCCGAGCCGCGGCGAAAGTCGGCCACCAGATAGTGAAGCCAGTGGAGGTCCGGTCGAGCGTCGTCGTCGACGTAGGCGATAATCTCTCCGGTCGCCGCCAGCATGCCCGTGTTGCGTGCGCTTGACAGGCCTCGGTTCTCTGTGCTGATGACCCGCACGCCGTACTGGGTGGCGATGGCGGCGCTCGCGTCGGTCGACCCGTCGTCGACGACAATCACCTCGAAGTCCGGATATGGTAGCTCGGCCAGCCCCTCCAGGCAATCTCCTAGCGTGCGCTCCCCGTTGTAAGTGCAGACGACCACCGAGACGCGCGGCCAGTCGGTCTCAGGCTCAAGCGGCACGGCGGCGAACGCCTCCCCGACCGCGGTCAGAGCGGCCTTCGGCCGGCGCTTCCGATCGACCAGGCCGAAGTCCCAGTCCTCGATCGCCGAGCCTCCCTGTCCCCGACCGGACTCGTCGAGATGGGTGATGTACCACTCGTCCGTCCAGGCGAACACGAAGGCGCCTGCGCAGCCGGAGCCGAAGGCAGTTCTCACCTGCCACCGCAGGACCTCGGCCTGGGCCGCATCCCCGTTCGAGCGGCTGTCGAGGCCGATCTCGGCCATGACGAGCGGTCGGTCGCCGGCGAGGTTGTGAAGCCGGGCGAGGTAGGCCTCGAGGCGGTCCTGCTCCTCGAGGTAAACGTTGAAGCAGAGGAAGTCGACGAAGGAGAGATCTAGATACTCGGTCGGCGGGTAGTTGACGTAGGTTACGAGGGCACCGGGATCCTCGGCCTTGGCCGCGTCATAGAGCCGCCGTAGGAAGCGCTCGACGCGCCGGCGGCCGTGCCAGCGGACGATCGGGCCCGGTATCTCGTTGCCGATCGAGTAGCAGAGCACCGCCGGGTGCCCGGCGCACGCGCGCACTCCCTCGCGCAGGCGCTGCTCGATGCTCGCGGCGCGGCCGCGGTCGTCGAGAAAGGCCACGTGGTGCTCCCAGGCGAAGCCCACCATGACGAGCAGCCCGTGCTGCTGGGCGAGGTCGAGGAGCCAGCGCGGGGGCACGGTGTAGGTCCGCACGGCGTTCACCCCGTTCGCCGCCATCCCGGCGAAGTCCCGGTCGACCTGGTCCCGGCTCGGGTAAGCGTAGCCCTCTGGATCCGGGCGGAACGTCCCATAGGTCACGCCCTTGACGTAGACCTTCTCGTCGCCGCGGAACAGGAACTTGCCGCGGACCTCAGGTCGTTCGACGGCTACCCGGTATGAACCGTCGGGAAGATCAGGTGTCGCGGGCGCGGACTGCCGCCGCTCAA
>JALZEO010000113.1 GCA_030862025.1 Actinomycetota bacterium
CCTCTCGGCCCATTCCTCGGCCGCCTCCAGAGAGCCGAGTCCCAACTCGGCACGCGTCAGGGACTCATAGATGATGGCCCGGGCTATGCGGCCGATGAAGGGAAGGTCAGGTCCGCCGCCGGAAGAGAGCACCTGCACACGCGCTTGCCGGAACTGGCCGGCCTCAACGAGGGCCACCCCGAGCATGCAACCGGGAGCGGCCCTCATGATGCTCTCATCCAGGTGTCGGACATGCTCGACGGCCTGCTCACCTGCTCGGATGCCGGCCTCGACGTCGCCGCTCCACATGGCTGCCCAGGTCCAGAAGAGCAAGGCGTTCGAGAGCGCCTGGTCGTGACCCCAAACCCGCGCCGCGTCGATGCCGGTCATCCCCAGCTGCAGGGCGTCTCTCAGCCGTCCAGCAAAAATGAGAGCGAAAAGCTGAGCCTGCATGACGGGCACGACATAGTGACCCTGACCAGTCGCTCGGCACACGGTGAGGATACGTTCGCCATGGCGGAAGACGTCGTGGTAGCGCTCCAACGCCAGCTCGGCCCAAACCACGAACCAGGCCGCGCCCATATGAGAAGCGAGGTCGCCGTCGTCGAGACTGTCCAAGAGAGCGGTCACGTCGGAAACCTCGTTCAGCGCCTCCGCGGTTTGGCCCATGGAGTAGTCGTTGAAGGCGAGCAAGGCCATTGCGTGCATGCGCAGGGCACGGTTTCCCAGGGGGGTGGCGATGGCGAGGGCTTTGGCCGCCCATCGCCGGGCTCGTGAGAAGTCGTTGACCAACGAGGCTACGACGCTGATTTCCACCTGGAGTGAGGCCGCTTCCGCTGAGCGGTCGTCGACTACCTGGGTGAGGGCCTCCAGCAGGCGCCCCTCGGCCTGCTGGTAGCGACCGAGCAGTCCCTCGACCCCGGCGCAGAAGCACACCACGTCGACCCGCGTTGGCCCCATCTCCGGGGGAAGGAGCTCAAGGACCTGGCAGAGGGCAGCCCTACTGTCCTCCAACTCTCCGGCGGCGCCCAGGGCGGTGGCACGGGCAACGAGCAGTTCGAGTCTCCTGGTGTCGCTCTGGGGCAGGAGGCGCAGAGCGGCTCCGTACCAGTGGGCGGCGGTGGCCGGGGCCCGGGGCGCGGTGGCGTAGCCGGCTTCGATGAGCAGTGCGACCGCAGCGTCGTCCCCCGGCTTGGCCGAATGCTCCACATGGTGGGCGCGTACAGCAGCGGGAGCGCCGACCGCTCCGAGGGCGGCCGCGGCGCGGGCGTGCGCCCCAAGGCGCCAACCGCCACCCGTGGTCTCGTACACCGCCCGCCGCAGGATGGGATGGCGGAAGCGAAACCGCCTAGGAACGGTGGTCGGCCGCACGAGATCGAGGGCCAACAGGGCGTCGAGGACCTCCAGGGCGTCCGCCTCCCCGAGTCCGGCCACCGGGGCGGCGAGGTCCGCGTCGAAGGGATCCCCCGCGACCGCGGCGCCCTCGAGGAGGCGTCGGGCCGGTGGAGGCAGCGAGTCCAACTCGGCGGCCAGCGCGGCCCGCACGGCCGGAGGGACGATGGCGTCGCCCCTGCCGACTGGCACCTGGATCGCCCGGCGGTCGGTGGACGTTGCCCGCACCAGCTGCTCCAGGTAGAAGGGGTTTCCGCCGCTCTCCCGATACAGCTCCGCTCGCGCCTCCGCGCCAAGTGCCGGACCGACGAGCTCGTTGGCCTCGCTCGTGGTCAGCGGACCTAAATCGAGGCGGCGGGCTCTTCCCTCCCGGGCGGCAGTGGCGAGGGCCTGACCCAGAGCACCGGGGAGCTGGGCCGGCCGGAAGGCCACCGCGACCAGTACCCGGGCGCGAGGCGGGTAGGCCAGCAGATGGCCCAGCAGCTCCCTGGAAGCCGGCTCCGCCCAGTGCACATCGTCGAGAAGCACCACCGTCGGCTGGGTAGAACCCAACTCCTCGAGGAGCGCCCGCACCGCCCGATGGGTGCGGAAACGCTCCGCCTGCAACGCGGGCTGGTGCCCCTCCCCGAAACGGGCAAGGGAGGGAAAAGCGGTGGCCAGCTCCGCCAGCACCTGAGGGCCAAGGCGGCCCAGAAGATCACGATCGAGGGAGGCCAGGTAGGAGTCCAGGGCATCGACGAAGACCCCGAACGGAAGGTCGTGCTCCAGCTCAGCGGCCCGCCCAGGCAACACCACATGGGCTCGCTCGTCGGCTCTGGCCCCCAGCTCGGCCAGCAGCCTGCTTTTCCCGATGCCCGGCTCGCCCGACAGCTCGAACATGACGCCAGACGGAGAGACCTCCAATGCGTCGAGAGCGGCGTCGAGGGCTGCCACCTCGCCGTGGCGCCCCACGAGGATGGCGTCCGCCCTCATAGAAAAAGCATAGGAGCCGGATCCGGCCCGCTGCCCGTAGGGCAGGCCCGTGAGCGATGAGCGCCCGCCGTTCAGGACAAAACGGAAGCCGCCAGCGTAAGGGCCCTACGAGGATGAGCCCGAGGCCATCCCGGATGATGCCGTGCTGTTTCGTTAGACGCGTTCATCCGAGCGCCGCAGCGACGGCCACGAGGAGTCAGCGGGCCTGCGCCCCGGAGCGTGCGTGTTCGAGCAGGATCTTGCGCTCGGCGGCAGCTATGGCCTGCCGGGTGTCCTCCACGACGTCGACATTGACCGAGATCGACGTGATACCGAAGCGGACGAGGTGCTCGGCGAACTCGGGGCGGTTCGACGGTGCCTGACCGCAGAGTGAGGAGGTGATGCCCGCCTCGCGACAGGCGTCGATGATGCGCTCGATCGCCCACAGCACCGCGTCGTCCATCTCGTCGAAGAGTTCGGCGAGCTGCTCGTTGTCGCGGTCGACCCCGAGCACGAGCTGGGTGAGGTCGTTCGAACCGATCGACACCCCGTCGATGCCGAGGTCCGCGTACTCGGGCAGGCGGTGGACGATCGAGGGGACCTCCGCCATCACCCATTTCTTCACGCCTCGGTCGTCGCCGAGCGGGCTCTGTTCGATTGCTTCCAGGCAGCGTTCGAGCTCCCACCTCGTGCGCACGAACGGGATCATGAGGTGGAGGTTGTCGGTCTCCTCGCGGACCCGGGCGAGGGCCTCGAGTTCGAACGCGAAGACCTCGGGGTCCTTGATGTAGCGGTAGCACCCGCGGTAGCCGAGCATCGGGTTCTCTTCCTGCGGCTCGTGTTCCTCGCCCCCTTTCAGCTCGCGGAACTCGTTCGTCTTGAAGTCCATCGTGCGGTAGACGACCGGGCGGGGATGGAAGGGGCGCGTGATCTCGAGCAGGTTCTCCTTCATGCGCTCGATGGCCTCCTCGCGTCGGCCGCTCGCGAGGACCTGCTTGGGATGCTCGCCGTCGAGGGCCTCGGTGATGAGGAACTCCGCCCGCAACAGCCCCACGCCATCCACGGGCAACGCGGCGGCGTCCTCGGCGCGGCGTGGTATCGCGAGGTTCACGTACAGCTGGGTCGCGAGCGGTGTGACCGGGGCGCTCCCAGCCTCTCGGTCTCGCACCTCGGCGCTTCCCTCGCGTCGTTCCTCGAGGGCGCCGGTCACATCGCCTGCGTAGACGACCCCTGCCTGGCCGTCCACGGTGACCTGCTGCCCGTCGTCGAGGACGGAGGTGGCATCGCCGGTGCCGACGACGCAGGGGACCCCCATCTCGCGACCGACGATGGCCGCGTGGCTCGTCATGCCCCCGCTATCGGTGATGAACGCCGCGGCGCGGTTCATGATCGGGACCCAGTCGGGTGCGGTCATGGTGGTGACGAGGATGTCGCCCTCCTCGAAGCGGTCGCCCTCGTTTGGCGACTCGAGGATCTTCACCGGACCGGACGCGAACCCAGATGAGGCGCCGAGCCCCTCGACGAGGACCTCCGCCTCGGCCAGCACGTCTCCTTCGGCTTCTTCTTCGCTCGCTTGCTCGTCTTCCTGACGCAGCGTGGTAATCGGACGCGACTGGAGCAGGAAGAACTCTCCGTCGTCCGTGGCCCATTCGATGTCCTGCGGAGAGCCGTAGTGCTCCTCCACGCGCAGGCCCATCTCGCCAAGCTCCATGGCCTCCTCGTCGCTCAGCACCCGCTTCGAGCCCTCGTCCTCGGACAGCTCGATCCGGCGGTTGCCGCCGTCCTCGTCACGAACGAGCTTGACCTGCTGGGTGCCGATGCGAACATCGACCACCTCTGGGCCCTCGCGCGAGAGCACGTAGGTGTCGGGCTCGACCTCTCCGCTGACCACCAGCTCACCGAGCCCGAAGGCGGCCTCGATCACCATTTTCGTCTCGTCGCCCTGTGGATCGACCGAGAAGATCACCCCCGAGCGCTGGGCGTCGACCATCCGCTGCACGACGACGGCGATTGCCGGCTCCTCCTC
>JALZEO010000142.1 GCA_030862025.1 Actinomycetota bacterium
GACGCCTGCGTGTTACTGGGTAAACCGAACGTCTACGGCTCGATCTTCCGCTTCGAGGGCCAGGTCGCGGTCTTCTACGCGCAGCAGGGTCCCTGCTACCGCTGCATCTTTCCCGAGCCCCCGCCCCCAGGGATGGTGCCGAACTGCGCCGAGGGGGGTGTGCTCGGGGTTCTGTGCGGCACGATCGGCAGCGCCCAGGGCACCGAGGCGGTCAAGCTCATCTGCGGCATCGGAGAGCCGCTCGTGGGCAGGCTCACGCTCTACGACGCGCTCGACATGCGCTGGACGACCGTGAAGGTCAACAAGGACCCCTCCTGCCCCGTCTGCGGCGAGGCACCGACCGTAAGGGAGCTCATGGACTACGAGGAATTCTGCGGAGTCCCCGCTCACGACCGCGAGGAGGTCGTCGACGCGCTCGTCGACCTCGAATGCCTGCCTGACGAGTATGAGGAACGCAAGGACGACGTGGTTCTCCTCGATGTCCGCGAACCGCACGAGTACGAGATCAGCCGCATCCCCGGGGCGGTCCTCATACCGAAGGGGCAGCTGCCCAACAAGCTGGCCGAGCTCGACCAGAACAAGGAGTACGTCGTGCACTGCAAGTCGGGTGCCCGCTCGCTCGAGGCGACGCAGCTTCTGCGCGGGGCAGGGTTCAAGGCGCAGTCGATGCGGGGCGGCATCAACGCCTATGCGCGACAGATCGACCCGAGCATCCCTGTCTACTGACGGGAGCGGGCTCCTAGGCTGGAAGCGGCGCCCTTCGGGCGGAAACGGACGAGAAGGCCGCAACGATGATCGGCTTGGAGGCGGGTACCACAGCCCCCGATGGGGCTGGCGGTAGCAGGACGCCGGGCGCGCACCGTTACGGGCAGCCCGGTCAGGATTCGCACCGCGAACGTGGCCTGATCCTCTTTGCGCGCTACGCCTACCCCCCGAACGAACTCGGCTACTGCGGACCTGCCGACCATCAGGCGCTGTTGGGGTATGGGACTGCCGGTGTGAGCGATCCCGGGCTCGTCCAGTTGGCCCGCTCCTTCGAAGGGCCCTACCCGTATCTCACCCTCATAGCCGGTGCGGCCGGTCTCAACGACCCCTTCGACGTGCGCGCAGTCGAGGCCTACTGGCTGGGCAACCAGCTGCTGGACCAGATCGATACGACGTCGTTCGGCAACGTCCTCATGGACCGTTTCCGGCGGATAACGGGCCCGTCGTGGCGGTATCTCGCCGAGACGATTCCCGCCGGTAGCCTCCCTCACCACGCCTTCCACGTGTTCGGGGTCTATCCCTGGGTCGGCCTGCTCGCCTCGGGCCGCACCGACCACCCTCTGCACGTGCTCGACCGCTGCCGGATCCGCTGGGGACGGGTCGTTGTGGTCGAGGGTGACCTCGTCGTCGTCCGCTCCCGGGCGTTGACGTGGGACGGACGACGGCTGGGCCTCGGCGCACCGCAGCTCGAGACGGTTCGCCGCGCCCTCGACGGGGCGAGCTTCGCGGGTGAGCTGCAACCGGGACAATGGGTGTCGCTGCACTGGGACTGGATCTGCGATCGCCTCACCCCCAGGCAGCTCGCCAACCTGCGCGGCTACACCCTGCGGCAGTTGGACATCACGAACGAGAAGGTGGCCCACTCCGGACCGGCAAGGGCGCTGTCCTGACGAGCATCTCACATGGGTGGGGCGGAAATGAGGTCTGAGCAGAGCGACGATTAGGAGGCGGCGGGAGCTGCCGCGGGGGTGCACCATGGGCGACGGATCTGTACCTGCAGCGGTCATCTTTGACGTGGACGGGACCCTCGTCGAAAGCGAGCGCCACGGGCATCGCGTGGCGTTCAACCAGGCGTTCGAGGACTTCGACATGGCGGACCGGTGGGACGAGGAGACCTACGGGCGCCTCCTCGAGGTCTCCGGCGGCGAGAACCGTCTCCGCCATTACCTGCTCGAAAGTGGCTACGAGCAGGATGAGGCGGAGGAGTTGGCTGACCAGCTGCATACCCGCAAGAACGAGCACTTCATTCATCTCGCCGAGGAGGGCGAGATCCCGGAGCGCCCCGGCGCAGGCAGGCTCATCGACGAGATCGCGGAAGCCGGAGTGCCCATCGCGGTCGCGACGACAGGCAGCCGGTCGTGGGTCGAGCCACTGCTGGAGAAGCTGTTCGGACTCGAGCGTTTCAAGGTCATCCTGACCGGCGACGACGTCGACGATCGCAAGCCCGACCCCGAGGTCTTCCACGAGGCGCTCGCCCTGCTCGAGGTGCCCGCCTCGGAGACCATCGCGATCGAGGACTCACGCAACGGACTCGAGGCCGCGCTGGCGGCGGAGATCCCCTGCCTCATCGTCGTGAGCGACTACAACCGTGACCAGGACTTCGACGGGGCTGCGCTCGTTGTCGACAGCTTCGGTGGAGAGGGCGACGCGGCTGAGGTCCTCGCGGGTCCTGCCGATGCGCTCGAGGGCGGTGAGGTCACGCTCGCCACGTTGCGCCGCATCGTTCAGTGAGCAGCGCTCCGTAGGAGCGCTGCAAGTTTCGAGCCGCGTCCCGTCCGGACGGCCCGGAGCCTCGCCTCCGGGTTCTTATGCTCGGACCTGAGAGGATGCTGACGGGAGGTGTCGACGCTATGGAGCAGACCCGAGCTGACACGACGTTCGAAGGGCCAGGTCCGATAGGGGAGTCACGGCAGGATGAAACGCGGTCAGCGGTCGTCACCGGTGGGACCGGCTTCATCGCCGCGCATCTCATCGATGCGCTGGTCGACAAGGGATGGCGCGTGCGAACGTGCGGCCGTAGCTCGCGGCCGGACGGGTTACGGCCAGAGGTCGACTACATGTCGATGGATCTGACCGGCGAGGACCCACTGGACCCACTGTTCGAGGACATGACCCATCTCTTCCACCTGGCCGGCCTGTCGAGCTCGTTCGCGTCGAAGGACGAGATGTACCGCGCCAACGTGGATGGCACCGACAACATCATGCGCGCGGCGCTGGCGTCCGGGGTGCAGCGTGCTCTGCTCATGAGCACGTCATCCATCTACGGCAAGGAGGTCCAGCTCCCCCAACCGGTCCCCGAGGACGCCGAGCCCCACCCCTCCCCTGGCTACGCGGAGAGCAAATGGCAGAGCGAGCAGGTGGCATGGGGATTCGCCGACAAAGGACTGCCATTGATTGTGCTGCGACCGGCGTCGGTGTACGGGCCCGGAGCGGTGAAGCTCGTCGCGAGCACCATCCTGGACGCTGTCATCGAGCGCTTCGCTGGGCTGAACACCTTCGCGGTGCCGGCCGAAGAGATCGAGCTGCGACTCGTCCACGTCAACGACGTCGTCGACGCATGCATCCACCTCGTCGAGCCGGACGAGGCTGTAGGCCGGGCCTTCAACCTCATCTCCGGCGTCTACCCCAGCAATCACGAGGTCGCCGAGGTCATCGCCGGCGATCTCGGTCTCGAACTGGAGTTCACCGAGGACCCCAACCGCGGGCTGAGCTACGAGGAGCGGTCCGAGG
>JALZEO010000147.1 GCA_030862025.1 Actinomycetota bacterium
CCTCTCGTGTCCCGCCCGCGGTCTTGGTCGGATCCTGTCATGGTCTTGGACAGCCCTGTCAGCAGCTCACTTGGCGCGCTCGACGATCTCGACGAGGCGCCAGCGCTTCAGCTTCGAGAGGGGGCGCGTCTCCGCGATGCGGACACGGTCTCCGAGGCGTCCTTCGTTGCGTTCGTCATGGGCGTAGTACTTCTTCGAACGGACGAGGGTCTTCCCGTACAGACCATGGGTCGTTCGGCGGTCGACCCTGACGACGATCGTCTTGTCGGGTGCATCGCTCACGACCAGACCGAGCCGCTCCTTGCGCACGCCGCGCCTCGGTTCTTCGCCGGCCGCGACCCGGGCGGGAAATTCATCACTCACGTCGTCCTCGTTGTTCGCGTCGTTGCGTCAAACTCCCGCTCGCGCAGCACGGTTAGAACCCGCGCGATCTCACCCTTGACCTGCTTCATGCGGTGAGGGTTGTCGAGTTGGCCCGTCACATGCTGGAAACGGAGGTTGAACAGCTCCTCCTTGTGCTCGGCGAGACGCTCGCGCAGTTCCTCCTCCGGCAACTCTCGAAGCTCGATCGCTTTCACATCCCCCCCGCCTCGTCCCGCCGGACAAACTTCGTCTGCACCGGCAGCTTGTGGCTCGCCCGCCGCATGGCCTCGCGTGCCAGCTCCTCCGGCACGCCCGACAGCTCGAACATGACCCTGCCTGGCTTCACGACCGCTATCCAGTGGTCTGGCGAGCCCTTTCCCGAGCCCATACGAGTCTCGAGCGGCTTCTTCGTGATGGGACGGTCGGGGAAGATGGTTATGCGAACCTTTCCGCCGCGACGGATCGCCCGCGTCATCGCGACCCGAGCTGCCTCGATCTGCCTGGCACTGATCCAACCGTGAGTCGTCGCCTTCAACCCGAAGTCCCCTACGGACACTCCGGTGTGCCCCTTCGCGAGCCCCCGGAGCGGCTTCGGCCGGTGCTGCTTGCGATGCTTGATGCGTTTCGGTGCGAGCATCAGCCACCCTCCCCGCTCGTCCCTCTCGAGGTGGGCTGCCCATCGGGGTCATCCGGCGCTTCCGCCGCCTCGGGCGATACCGGTTCCGAGGTCGCAAGCTCGGCCAGGCGGCTGGTCGCCTCTGAGCTCTCGGGCTCCTCGTAATCGGGCGCGACGTCGTTGGGCGTCATGGGTCCCGACTGGGGTGGCAGTCGCTCCGTCGTGGCATCGCGCACGTCGTGGGCCGCGGTCTGCCCGCGCTCCGTAACCGTGACCGGATGCCTCTCGTCGACCTGGCCACCTTGCGCCGGCGATGGTGCGGTCGGCTGCTGCTCGGGAGTGGGGACTGCCGGGGTCTGCGCAGCCGTCTCCTCCGCCACGCCGCTCATCGGCGCTGAAGCGGGCCTGGGCCCGGCAGCCTGCTCCCGCTTGCCCCCGACACCCGCGGCACGGGCGACCGCGCGAGCCGCCTTGCGTGCGGCCCGCCGGCGGTCGGGACGCTCCTCGGTGGGTCGACCTTCGGCGGCCGCCTTCGCGCGCTGGATTGCCCGCTGCGCCTCAGCCTCCTCCACCGAGGGAAGCACGTCCCCCTTGTAGATCCAGACCTTCACGCCGATCCGTCCGTACGGGGTTCGTGCTTCGTCGAAGCCGTAGTCCACGTTGGCGCGCAAGGTGTGGAGCGGCACGCGTCCCTCGCGGTACCACTCCGTGCGGCTCATCTCCGACCCGCCCAGACGGCCGGAGACCTGGACTCTGATTCCCTGAGCGCCGGCCTTCTGTGCCGACTGCACGGCACGCCGCATGGCGCGGCGGAACGAGACTCGACCTCGGAGTTGCTCCGCGGTGTTGAACGCAAGCACCTGCGAGTCGAGTTCGGGGGTCTTGACCTCGAGGATGTTCAGCTTGACCTGCTTGCCGGTCACCCTCTCCAGGTCCGAGCGGATGGCATCGGCCTCGGCGCCGCGCCGGCCGATCACGATCCCGGGTCGAGCGGCGTGCACGCTGACGTCCACCCGATCATCGGTGCGTACGATCTCAACCCGCGACACGCCAGCGTGGCGGACGCGTTCTCTGAGGTAGCGACGAATCCGGTCGTCCTCGTGCACGTAGTCCGCATACTTCTTGTCGGCGAACCACTTCGACTTCCAGTCCGTTGTGACGCCGAGGCGGAACCCATACGGGTGAACCTTCTGTCCCACGACTCCTGTCCTTCCTGTTTTCGTGCCGCCCGCCTCCGCCGCCCGTCTGGGCCAGTCAGGACGCGACTCCGGTCTACCGCGCCCGCCCGCCACGAGCAGCTGCAGGTATGGTTCTAGGGCTGGTCCCGCGTGCCCACGATCACCGTGATGTGGCTCGTCCGCTTGCGGATCCGGTACGCGCGGCCCAGCGCCCGTGGGCGCCAGCGTTTGAGCGTGGGTCCCTCGTCGACGAACGCGTTGTTGACCCACAGTTCGTCGGGATCCAAGCCATCGTTGTTTTCCGCATTCGCAACTGCCGAGTTCAACACC